>CAZUYM010000047.1:0-8836 GCA_964624805.1 uncultured Planctomycetia bacterium | reverse complement strand
AATAATAAATACTGAATACTAAATACTGAAAACTAAATACTAGATACTAAAATAGCTCGCAAAATCCGCTAAAATCCCAGATTCCACTCGTCCTTTGAATACCTGTCTCCTATAAGCATATCTATCTCTGCCAAAGTCTCTGTATCCGGTGACCAGGTCTCTCCCTCAAAAGACAGCGAGGCTTTTACCGAATCTTTCAGGGCCTCCCGGGTCATGGATATATTAGTCACAAAACTCTCATGAGACCGGCCGGAACGGTATTCCGGCTCACTCGGGGGCATCTTCAAATACTGTGATATTTTCCCCAGGTCAAAGTCATATAGAAAAGTCCCGTGATGCAGAAAAAACTTCCTCTTTCTGGCCTGGGCATTCCCGGAGACTTTCCTGCCGCCTACTGCCAGGTCACATACGGGGAAAAACTCCACATCCTGACCCTCTTTATTTAAACCAGAGGCTATCCCCCCGAGTATGCTTTTATAAGAACCGGTTATAGTCGAGAAACTTTCATCACGTTCATATGAAAGGACTGCTGAATAGTTAATGCACCCCGGCCCCTGAAGAACGGTCCCGCCTCCGGAAATCCTTCGTATTACCTTGATCCCGTCATCGGCGCACTTTCCCTGAAAACATTCCTCGTCCGCCCGGCCCGCGCGTCCCAGGACCACACTATGTGCCGCGGACTCCCAGAAACGTAAAGTCTCACCGAGGTCGCCCTTTTCGGATTTCATAAGTAAAACCTCATCAAGAGCGATATTCTCTTCAATTGTTTCGGGAAAATATTCTACAAGTAACATGGGATATCTCTGTCCGGTAAAGTTCAAAGACATTCGTCGTTGAGGCAGGCAACGTCCATATCCTTAGCGGCCTTGACCTCATCAACGCGTCCTACCGGAGCGCTCTTCGGAAAATCTTTGAACACTTCCGGTTCTTTCTCCGCCATTTCAGCCAGCTCTTTCATGATATCGATAAAGTGATCCAGGGTCTCCCTGGATTCGGTCTCGGTAGGTTCCACCATCATAGCCTCTTTTACTATCATAGGAAAATATATGGTGGGCGGATGTATCCCTTTATCTATAAGGGCTTTGGCTATATCCAGCGCGCGAACACCCTTCTCGGACTGCCGCGATGCCGACAGGACAAATTCATGAAGGCAGTTCTTTGCATAAGGCAGGTCATAATATTTGCTGAGAGCTTCTTTAAGATAATTAGCGTTCAGTACGGCGTTTTCACTTACTTCTATAAGACCTTCCTTGCCCAGAAGAAGTATATACGCGTAAGCTTTAAGAAGAACCCCGAAATTGCCGTAAAAAGGAGCTATATACCCTATCGAAAGAGGCTCATCATAATCAAGCCCGAAAGTCCCGTCCTCTTCTTTTACCACTCTGGATATCGGCAGATATGGAATAAGCTCTTTGGTAACGCCTACCGGGCCCGCCCCCGGACCTCCGCCGCCGTGAGGCGTGGCGAACGTCTTGTGCAGGTTTAAGTGAACCACATCGAAACCCAGGTCACCGGGACGCGTTTTCCCCATTATAGCGTTCAGGTTGGCACCGTCATAATACATAAGAGCGCCTGCTTTGTGCGCGAGATCCGCGATATCCTTTATGTGAGGGTTAAAAACTCCCAGCGTGTTCGGGCAGGTGAGCATCACGGCCGCTACTTCTTCATTCAGCGCTTTTTTAAACTCATCCAGATCCATTACACCGTCAGCGTTGGAAGGTATGGCCTTGACCTCGTATCCGGCGATCGCAGCCGAGGCCGGGTTTGTCCCGTGTCCGGAATCGGGAATGAGTATATATTTCCTGACATTGCCCTTATGCCTGTGATACGCGGCGATCATCATAACGCCCGCGAGTTCTCCGTGAGCGCCCGCCATAGGATGCGTTGAATATCCCGCCATCCCCGTTATCTCACACAGGGCCTCTTCAAGATTATAGATTATCTCAAGCGCGCCCTGGGTAAGCTTGGCGCCTTTTAAAAGCTGCGGCTGTAAGGGGTGCAGCGCGGTAAACTCCTCAAGTGCCGCTATTTTTTCGGTGAACTTGGGATTATACTTCATCGTGCATGAACCCAGCGGATAAAAATGCGAATCAACCCCGAAGTTCATATTTGAAAGCCTGGTGAAGTGCCTTACTACCTCCGGTTCCGATACACACGGGAGCTCGGCATCCCGGCTTCTTAAGTACCTGGGATCTACCTTCACTTCTTCATTTATATCTTTCACCGGCAAAGTGCCGCCTATCTTCCCTTTCCTGGACTTTGAGAATATTAATTCCACAGTACTTCCTCCAGAGCTTCCGCAAAACGATCTATATCTTCCTTGGTCCTTTTTTCAGTCACAGCTATAAGCATATAATCTTCCAGGTCCGGATAGTACCTGCCCAGCGGGAATCCCGCCGCGAAACCTTTGTCGATAAGCTTTCCTATTACCTCATTCGGGTCCTTCGGGAGCCTGATGACGAATTCATTGAAGGTCGGAGAAGACGTTTTGACTTCCACGCCCTTTACTTTGCTGAGTTTTTTCTTGGCATACTCGGTCTTTTCCATACAAAGCCGGGCTACCTTTTTAATCCCGCCGCGTCCGGTAAGGCACATATATACAAGCGCTCTCAAAGCGCATAACGCCTCATTGGAGCATATGTTAGATGTGGCCTTTTCGCGTCTTATGTGCTGCTCCCTTGTCTGCAGGGTCAGGACAAAAGCCCTCCGTCCCTTATTGTCAACCGTCGCTCCCACAATACGGCCGGGCATCTTGCGGGCATATTCTTTTTTCGTCGCTATAAAACCAAGGTACGGGCCGCCGAAAGATAACGGTATACCAAGGCTCTGGCCTTCGCCCGTAGTTATGTCCGCCCCCATCTCGCGCGGTGTCTTCAGGATCCCCAGGGAGACAGGATAAACACTTTCGATAACAAGCGCTCCTTTAGCGTGACACATCTCTGATATATCGCTGTGGTCATCGATAACACCGAAAAAATTGGGATTCTGCAATATTATAGCCGCTGTCTTATCATCCAGGTATTTTTCGATCTCGTCACGGTGGCTCTGACCGTGAGAGACCGGTATTTCCACAAACTCTATAGAAAGATTACTCGTATACGATTCTATCATCTTGCGATAGATCGGGTTAACCCCGCCGTCCATCAGGATCTTGTTCCTGCCGGTGATCCGTATAGCCATCATCGCGGCTTCGTAAAGAGCTGTACCACCGTCATAAAGCGAAGCGTTCGATACTTCCATCTCCGTCAACCTGCATATGCAGCTCTGGTATTCATATATGGCCTGCAGCGTGCCCTGGGAAGCTTCGGGCTGGTACGGCGTGTACGCCGTATAGAACTCCGACCGGGAAACTACCGCGTCCACCGCCGCCGGAGTATAATGGTCGTAAAATCCGCCGCCTACGAAAGTGATAAGGTCCGTCGCGTTCTTCTTCGCCAGGCGGCGGAGGTACTTATCTACTTCCAGCTCCGACATCCCGGAAGGCAGGTTAAAAGATCTGGCGCGCAATTTTTCGGGTATGCATTTGAAAAGATCTGCCATATCGGCAGACTCTATGCCGATAGTTTTCAGCATATCCGTGCGGTCGTCTTTAGAATGTGGTATGTAACTCATTATTCCTACTCCGTGCACTATTTAGTTCATTGTTCATTGTTGGTTGTTCGTTGACTTAAGTATCTACCAACTACCACCTATCCACTATCAACTATGAACTATGAACTATCAACTATGAACTATCAACTATCAACTATGAACTATCAACTATGAACTCGTTCCTTTAATAAATGCCTCGTATTCCGCGGCGTCCATCAGATCATTCAGTTCGGCTTTGTCTTCGACTTTGACCCTGCAGACCCACCCGTCGCCGTAAGGAGACTGATTGATCAACTCAGGGGTATCCTCAAGGCCGGAATTGACCTCGGTCACTTTCCCGGAAAGAGGCGCGTAAATATCGCTGGCCGCTTTCACAGATTCCACCGTTGCCAGGCTGTCGGACTGTTTAACGTCCTTGCCCGCATCCGGCAGCTCCACGAAAGTTATATCGCCTAACTGCGACTGGGCGTGATCTGTTATTCCTATCACCACTTCATTCTCTTCCAGTCTCACCCATTCATGTTCTTTAGTATATTTAAGTTCTCCGGGTATCATATTCGCTCCTCCGCTTAATTGAAAATAAAATTCAACGTTAGATTACAGATGTAAGATGGCAGATATCAGATGTCTAAAATCTGTAATCTGAAATCTGCAATCAATTTTCTCCCTCTTCTATAATCTCAATGCTCATAGATCGGCAGACTCTTGATCTTCGCCTCGATCTGCACTTTTCCGTCCGTAAGGGATATCTCGCGGCCTTCCGCCGAAAGTTCCCTATCAATATAACACAACCCTATACCTTTTTTCAAACAGGGAGAGAACGCGGCGCTCGTGACTTCCCCGGAATCCCGCCCTTCTGCCACAACCCGGAAATGGCTCCTGGCGCTTCTTCTGCCTTCACAGATAAAACCGGCCAAAACACGGGTAATGCCGCCGGTCTCCTGCTCTTTAAGCGCGGCGGCGCCTATAAAATCTTTTTCCATCGAAACGAACTTCGAAAGAGCCGCTTCAAGGGGCGTATGCTCTTCATCTATATCGCTCCCGTACAAAGAATATCCCTCCTCCAGCCTGAGAGTATCCCTGGCTCCAAGGCCAACAGGTTTGACTTCAGGAAAAGCCAACAGCTTATTCCATATCTTTTCCGCTGATCCCGGAGAAAAGAATAATTCATATCCCAGCTCCCCAGTATACCCCGTACGGCTGAGAATAACTTTCACTCCGTCAATGGACACGTCTGCAAAAGAAAATCTCTTCAAACCTTCCACCACCGACGGGTCGAGACATTCTTTGAGTACGTCCGCCGATAAGGGGCCCTGCAGATCCAGTTTAGCGGTTGCCTCGGATATATCAGCGAAAATAGTATCATCAGAAATATTTTTTTCTATCCACTTCCTGTCTTTCTCAATGGTACCCGCGTTAACGACAAGCATGAACTCTTCAGGGGATATCTTAAAAATAATAATGTCGTCGATTATGCCGCCTCTTTCGTTCAGGAGAAACCCGTAACGGCATTTTCCGGGAAGCATGTCTTTTACCCGGCGTGAGAACAAACGTTCGAGGTCTTTCTCCGAAGAAGCTCCTCTAAGCATAAATTCTCCCATATGACAAATATCGAACAATCCCGCTTTCTCCCGCGTATGAAGATGTTCGTCTATTATCCCGGTATACTGTACCGGCATCTCCCATCCCGAAAAAGGAACGATCCTTCCCCCTGTCCGGAGATGGCTCTGGTAAAGGGGCGTACGTTTTAATCTGGTAGTTGCATCTGTCATAAAATAAGCCTGAACACAGAATCGAAGTTAGATCTGCCCGGTCAAAGACAAGGATCGGTTTTTGGACAAAAACCCAGGCGTGCGATTTTTGATTATTATGCTTCCATGTGGTGATCCACTGGACTCCGCGTATGATCCGAGGAGTCCGCTAACGCCAGTAGCACTTCACTATTATAAATCAAAAGACCGACTTGTCAAGGGAACACAAGCGGTATGACTCCTGCGCCTTGTAGGAACTGCGCACCAGGGGGCCGGAACATACCGCGCGAAACCCTATCCCGCGCGCGGTGGCCGCTATTTCATCGAATTCCGACGGTTCATAATACTTCTTCAGACTCCAATGCCCGGGTGAAGGTGAAAGATACTGGCCTATATACACTATATCAACACCCGCCCCGGCGAGGTCTTCCAGCGTACGGTCGATATCTTCGCGGCTTTCGCCCAAACCCAGTATCATCGACGATTTTACGAGAATATCCGCGCCGCCTTCATCCCTCGAAAAACTCAGTTGCCTGAGGACATCAAGTGTCCGCGCGTAATCCGACCTCGGTCTTACATCCCCGTACAAAGATAACGGCATTTCCACATTATGGCCAATGACTTCGGCTCCTGAAAAAGCTATTCTTCCTATAAGAGGCGCCTCCCCTCCCATATCTGGGATAAGGAGTTCCACCGTGACCTCGGGCGAGACGTTTTTTATCTCCCGCACCACATCAACAAAATGTCCCGTACCTCTATCTTCCAGATCGTCTCGCGTTACGGAAGTTATCACCGCGTACTTAACATCCAGCTCTTTTATCCCGGCAGCTATCCTCGCGGGCTCTCCCGCGTCCGGATCTCCCGGTGTCCCGGAATTCACGTCACAAAAACGGCAGGACCGTGTGCACACATTACCCAGCACCATGAGAGTAACGTGCCCGTTACTCCAGCATTCCCCCCTGTTGGGGCAGGACGCTTCCTCGCATACGCTGTTGAGATCCAGCCGGCGCATTGTTTCCTTCACCTTGAGCGGCATGTCTCCTGAGAATGCTTTCGCGCGGATCCAGGAAGGCTGTTTAGTATTCAGTATTTTGTATTTAGTATTTAGTTCTCTCATTCTACCCCACAAAGAAAAAAACAGGCCGAACTGCCAGGATACCCTCCGCGCTGTTCGACCCGCAATTTTCTTATTTCGCTGTTTTCAGCTCTTCAACTTCGCACGCGGTTACCTTTCTTTCAGAAAGATATTTGTACAAAGCGTAGTGATCCTTTACCAATTTCTGCGCTTTTTCAAGCAGGTCCTTTGCCCTTTCGGGATCGGACTTCTTGAGAACAGTGTACCGGTTCTCATTGTAGATGTAATCCTCAAGGCTTATCGACGGCTCTTTGCTGTCAAGCTTCAGGGGATTCTCGCCAGTTACACACAGATCCGGGTTGTACCTGAAAAGCGGCCAATGACCGGAATTAACGGCTTTTTTCTGCTCATCGACACCGAGGATAAGATCGTACCCGTGCGCGATACAATGCGAATAAGCGATTATGATCGAGGGTCCGTCATACGACTCCGCTTCGATGAACGCCTTCATTGTCTGCATCGGGTCCGCCCCTATCGCGATCTTCGCCACGTATACGTACCCGTAACTGAGCGCCATAAGACCCAGGTCTTTTTTGCCTATCGGCTTACCGCTTGCCGCGAACTTCGCTACCGCGCCCATCGGCGTGGCTTTAGAAGCCTGGCCTCCGGTATTGGAATAGACTTCCGTATCCATTACCAGGATGTTCACATTCCTGCCAGACGCGAGTACATGGTCAAGGCCGCCGTATCCGATATCGTACGCCCAACCGTCACCACCCACGCCCCATACTGAACGCTTGATAAAATAATCGGCTACACTGGACAGCTCTCTGCAGTCCGGGCAGTCGCATTTTTCAAGCATCGGTATGAGTTCTTTAACCCTGTCTCTCTGAGCCTCTATGCCTTCCTGAGTGGACTGGTCAGCGGACTTGGCTTCCTCAAGCAGCTTCTTGATCTCCGCTTTGCAGCTTCCGCTTTCGATTATCCTGTCCGCAAGTTCTCTGGAATATTCGGCATACTTGTCACAAGTCAGCCTCATACCATACGCAAGTTCCGCGGCATCCTCGAACAGGGAATTGTTCCATGACGGTCCGCGCCCATCCTCACGCTGACAATACGGTGTCGTGGGAAGGTTCCCGCCGTAAATCGAGGAACATCCTGTCGCGTTACCGATAAGAGCCCTGTCGCCGAAAAGCTGTGTTAAAAGCTTCACATAGGAGGTCTCACCGCAACCGGCACAGGCACCTGAGTACTCGAAAAGCGGCCTCGAGAACTGTACACCGTTCATCATGCTACGGTTGTACAGCGCCGGGTCCGTATCGGGTATGCTCAGGAAAAATTCATGGTTCTTGCTTTCTTTTTCCCTGAGCGGCTCCTGCGGCATCATCTTTATCGCGTCCTTGGCTTTCATCGGGCAATTCTCGACACATACCCCGCAGCCCGTACAATCTTCGGGAGCTACCTGAAGCGTATAAACGTAACCTTCCTTCGCTTTCGGCTTCGTCTGCGCGTGTTTGAAAGTCTCGGGAGCGCCTGAGAGAAGATCTTCTTTATACATCTTAGCGCGTATTACGGCGTGCGGACACAACATCACACATTTACCGCACTGTATACAGGTATCCTCGTTCCATACCGGAATATTAAGCGCTATGTTACGTTTCTCGTACTGTGTGGTAGCGGTGATCCATGTCCCGTCAGCTGGCATCTCCGAAACCTTGACCGTCTCACCTTCGGCTTTAAGAAGCTTCGTCGTGGTTGTTTTTACAAATTCCGGAGCGTCATCCGGGACGACTTTCCGTTCTTCTATTTTACCTTCGAACTTCGCGGGAACTTCGACTTCCTCCGCGCTTCCAAGCGCCATGTCCACCGCGCGGATGTTCATCTCGACGACTTTATCGCCTTTTTTCCCGTAAGTCTTTTTTATCGCTTCCTTGATAGCCTCAACAGCCACATTGTCATCGATAACTTTGGATATCTTAAAAAAGGCCGTCTGCATAATAACGTTTATGCGGCCGCCAAGCCCTACATCTTCGGCGATATTCACCGCGTTTATAACGTAGAACTTGAGCTTCTTCTCGATTATCTGTTTCTGTACCTTTGCCGGAAGAGTATCCCATACCTCTGTTTTGTCGTGAAACGACGTTAATAGGAACGTTCCCCCGTCCATTATATTCTTCAGCATGTCATATTTTTCAAGAAACGAGAAATTGTGGCATGCTATGAAATTAGCTTTCGTTATGAGATACGGGCTCCTTATGGGTTTTTTCCCGAAACGAAGATGCGATATGGTCACCGCGCCCGCTTTTTTGGAATCATATACGAAATAACCCTGAGCATTGTTATCTGTCTTCTCTGCGATGATCTTTATCGAATTCTTGTTAGCTCCCACGGTACCGTCCGCGCCAAGACCGTAGAACAT
>CAZUYM010000046.1:0-8839 GCA_964624805.1 uncultured Planctomycetia bacterium | reverse complement strand
GTCTAATAATAAAAGGTTCGGGAAGACCGTTCCGTGCGAGTTCGGAAATCCGGGATTTTCCACGAGCCCAGATTTCCGCATGTCTGAGCACGGAATGGTCTCCCGGACCTTTGGCTGTAAAAAAAAGCCAACCGAAATGATTGGCTTTTTCTGATATTCTATACGCCAAACGCTAATTCTCCATAAATCTTCGCAGCTCATCGAGATCGCTGGTAGTCTCACATGGCGGCAGGGCATCAAGAAACAGCTGCCCGTAACTGCGGGTCCGGATCCGGGGATCCAATACGGCGACTATCCCCCGGTCCGAATGTGTCCTTATAAGCCGGCCGAATCCCTGCTTGAACATAATAAGAGCCTGGGGCAGCTGATACTCATAAAACGCGTTGATCCCCTTTTGCTTTAACGCTTTTATCCGTGCCGCGTTTATGGGATCCGACGGAACAGTAAACGGCAGTTTTGTTATTACTACACATTCCAGCGCGTTTCCGGGAACATCTACCCCCTGCCAGAAAGTCGTCGTCCCCAGAAGAATAGAATCGGGGTTCTTTTTAAACACATCAAGGAGTACGTACCGGGGAAGGTCCCCCTGTTTCAGGATATTTATGCCTTCGGCCTTCAGAGCAAGATCTCGGGCTACGGAATTGAGCATGTCGTAACTGGTAAAAAGAGCGAAAATTCTTCCCTTCATAATATCAAAAACATTAAGTATTTCTCCCACCACCTGCTCCTTGAAATCCTTAGCATTTGACTGGGGATCGCGGATGCCCTGCGGAAGATATATCATCACGTTGCTCTCATAATCAAAAGAGGACCCGAGCGACAGCTCTATACAGTCCTCTATTCCCAGGCGGGACTTAATAAAACTAAAATCAGCCCCGTCGCCGCTCTTTGATGAAAGAGTGGCGGAAGTAAGGATCACCGGACATACTTTGTCGAAAAGATATGAACGCATCTGTTTCCCCACTTCTATCGGCGCCACGTGAAAGTTGTAGTTCGTCCCCTGTGCCCAGGTCTTCACTTTCACCCACCAGACATACCCTTCGTCATCACCGCAGAAAACAAAGTCCAGAGCCTCCGCGAGCCGGTTGCATCTGTCCGCGAGAGCCCGTGAAGTATCACGGTTCTCCGGATCCTTCAGGACACTGGAAAGTTCCATAAGCGAGAACGACAACGCCGCGAGAGCGGCGCTCATATCCCCCGAGAACATGTCGTCCCTGTCAAACCAGGCAGTACGGTTATCCTGCCCGAAGGCTTCTTCCACTTTGCCGAAAAAACTTTCATGGAAAAGATCGAATTTCGAGATCCAGGCCTCAACCTCTACCGCCTTCTCCGACACACCTTCACCCGGATCACTCTTAATCCTTTTCCCGGACATAAAACTCTTGAGCCCCTGTGCCAGATGACGCGCTCCGACATTGCTGACTTCCCTGCCGAAATGGCCGGTAGCTATATCTTCAAGCGTATGAGCCTCATCGAGGACTACCGCGTGAAAATCCGGAAGTACTTTAGCGTCCGATATCATGTCTGTAAAAAGAAGCGAATGGTTGGTCACCAGAACATGTGATGCCGATTGTTCCTGCCGCGCCCGGCGGTGAAAACACTCTTTTCCGTACGGACACTGCCGGCCCGAACAGGTATCAGGGTCCCGGCAAAACTTCTCCCACACGGCAGCTTCCGGAACAAAGTCCATGTCCGTTCGCAAACCGCTTTCCGTGCGCTCAAGCCATTCCGCCACCTTTCTTACCTGCTCTTTTCTTTTCTTTGAGCGGAAGAGTTCACGTCCGGAGAAGCGGTGTGACTTTTTAAGGCAGGCGTAATTCGCGGCCCCCATGCAAAGAGCGTATTTAAACTCGATATCGAGGGACCGTTCCAGAAACGGCAGATCCTTCACGAAAAGCTGGTTCTGAAGCGCGCGGGTGTATGTGGATATAACGACCTTCTTTCCGGTGCGCACGGCCCAGCATATCAGCGGAACCAGATACGCCAGGCTTTTGCCTGTACCGGTGCCGGCCTCGAGAATAAGGTTCTCAGGAGTCTCTATAGCCTCTTCAATAGCCTCTACCATGCGAAGCTGCTGGGACCTTACCTGGTAACCCTGCATATTCCTGGATATCGCTTCGCCTTCTTCAAAAAGATGTTTTATTGATGTCATATCAGTTTCCGGGGGATAAAAAAAATAGGACCGACGCCGGGGATATTCCCCGATACCGGTCCTATTCTATATGTTTGTTCCCTCTATATCAAGCTATCTTTATCAACTATATCGCCTTTTATTCAGGCTTGTCATAGGTGTTTAGGAGAAACGCTACGAGGAAGCACGAGTTCGCCGACACAAAAGAAGCCAGTGTGGTGTTTATCATCGGGCGCAACAGGCTGAACCCTATGAACTTGGACACCAGACCGTTCAAGAGCAGCAAAAATCCTACTAAAACAATCGACCCCTCAGCAATATTCATCTTCTGCATTATATCCTCCTTGTAAACATCGTTTATATTTCAAAGTATAATGGAATAACTGTGCGTGTCAAATAAAAAGACTTTTTTAATACACTTCAGTCCCGGGAAGCTCTTTCCAGTATTTTAGAAGTTCTTCACATTCGGAGCGCATAAACCCTCCCCTCACGTCCACACAAGACGCCCCCGTTCTTTTCATTTCGCTGACCGGGATGGTCAACTCGTTGAACCCTAGAACACGAACGTCCTCTATATCCGTGCCGTAAACTATCTTGTCTATGCGCGCCCAGTGTATGGCCGAAAAACACATCGGACAAGGCTCCGTTGTAGAATAAAGAACGCTTCCGGAAAGATCATAGGTCCCCTTATTTCGGGAAGCTTCGGAAATAACGTTTACTTCCGCGTGGCGGGTCGGATCATTATCGGAAAGCACCCTGTTATGCGACGATGCCAGTATCTCACCACCCGAAACAAGAACCGCTCCGAAAGGACCTCCGTCTCCGGAATCTATCCCCTCGTAGGCCTCGTCTATCGCGGCTTTCATGAATTTTTCCTGGCACATGGATTAAAGGTCCACGGACCACAGTCGACCGACCACAAAAAAAGTGGACAGTGGACTTTTGACAGTGGACTAGTTCCCTTCCCCTCTTTTACTCATATCTTTAAGCTGTTTATCGATCTTATCCAGTCTCCATTCCAGCGATGACAGTATCCAGAACTGAAAATGGTTAAGTCGCATATAGGATTCAAGAAAATATATAAGCTTGATCGATAGAAGAAAGATACCCACCTCTATCATGAAGAACCTTATGCGGCCGCCCCATATAATAGATGCCGCGAATACACCAAGGACAAGGATTATGAATATTATATTCACGATGCGGGCTTGTCCTGTGGGCAGGCCGCCCAGGCGCCCTATGATGCGTCTTATATTCTCTCTGTCCTTCTCAAAGTTCCGAAGCTCTGATTCGAGCTCTTTCTCTTTTTCCCTGGCATCATCTTCGGCGTTCATCCCCTTCCCCTCTCCGCTCTTCGCCCCTAATCAGTATCCTCTATATCATAGGGTGTCGTTATATTATATTTCTGGCTCAACCTCTCTATTTCGCTTCTCAGCTTCCCGGAATCCCCTCTGCCCATGGTGATACGGCTTATCAGGTAATAAATTTTTCTGAAAGCCCATTCCCTGGCAATTTGCTCATCCCCCGATTCGGCTTCGCTCAGAGCCTTTTCGAAAATAAGTTCTTTGGTGGTGCCGTTTATCTCCCCCAGAAGCTGCATGGAAAAAGCGTCTTCATCGCTGAAACGGCCGTACAGGGTAAATGGCCTGTTGTAATAAAAATCTGAAAGATATTTTGGAAACATCTCGGACGTGGACAGCCCCAGCATCCTGTACCGCACATTCAAAAGCAGCGGGTCTTTAAGCTGCGTGTAGAATTCTTCGAAGTCGTTCCTGATATCATATGTGGTCTCCGCGAATTGGCTCCACGCCCTGTTCTGGTATGAGATGAAATCCAGAAGATACCGGTTCACCCTGTGCCCTCCGCCGAAACAGAATATCGGGCGGCGCATATTGTTTCTCCTTGTTATCTGTTGTATTATCTCCCTGGAATCGATAGCGCCCGTGGTCGGCCTTCCGTCGGTTATGAGCACTATATATGACGGATAGTACTGAACGGGTTCCTCTATTATCCCGAGAAGAGCGTTCTCCACGTCTGTCTGGCCGACCGCTTCCATCTGCTGAATAAATGGCTTGGCTTTCTGGATAGTCCTTTCCGAGACCTCTACCGGATAAGGTTCGTATCTCACAAGATTCCCCCTGAAAGCTACCAGGTTAAAACGATCTCCCGGATTGAGGCTTTTAATGGAACTCAAGAGACCCTCTTTTATGTACGTCAGTTTTTCCTCGGTGATACTTTTCGACGAATCCACAAGGAAGATTATCTCCTTGGGAATGATATCCAGGCGGCTGCCTTCTTTTACGCTTATAATGATCTCAAAATATTTTTCACCGGTTGCCTGGTCTTTATACGTCTTCACCCTCACATCCAGTTGCTCTCCGATATCCTCATACTCTCCGAGGCGGGCGCCCGCCTGGATGGCGGACATATCGCCTTCGCCGGGACCATATGCCACCGGCATCTCTGTCTCCCAATCTCCGGTTCCGTCAGCAAACCTGTCAAAAGACCTCTGTCCGGGTTCATGGTCGATCTGCCTGTCGCTCGCGTCTGAATTCACCGTGTCTTCCACCTGCTCTTCGGTAAGCAGCCGCTCCGCCAGGGACCTTTTCTCCGGAGATACTTCTTTCTTTGCCCTTTCCGCTTCAGACTTCATCATATCAACAGGCTTCGCCTCAGGAATGACTTCGTTGACAGGTTCATTTATCATTTCCTTCTTCTTGGCTTCAAGGGACAGCTCCTCTTTGGGTTTTTCTTTAAGCATCATGCTTTGAAAATTCACGCCCTTAAGCCTGGGGACCTGCTGGGTCATTTTTACCGAAGAGGTGCGCGGGCGGGTTTCCTTAAAAAGATTAACGCTTGCCGTTTCCTTATCGACATCCCTTATGCGGAACATCTTCCGTGTCTGGTCGACTACCTGCCCCATCCCCGTCATGACCATATGCGGTGCCGCGGCAAGGAAAACAGCATGCACGATCAATGAAATGAATATCGCTAATATTACGGGCTTATTCCAGTTCATTCTCTATCCGTTGGATCTCTGTGGACGCTTTTTTGGACATCTCGTTCTCCGGATATCTTTCTATCAGCTCCCGGAAAACTTCCAATGCTTTAGGTCGGTCCCCCGCTTTTTCGAACGCCTCACCGGCACGGTAAAGCGCTTTGGGGCATATATCTTTGTCTTCGTAGAGTATGGCTACCATCATATACTGCTTAGCCGCTTCCTCAAAGTTCATCATTCGGGCGTTCACGTTCCCGATCTCGAACCGGATATTGGCTCCGGTACGGTTGTCTTTATTGTCTTCAAGTGCCTTATTGAGGAACGAAAGAGACTCGCTGTAATCACCCTTGGAAAAATAAGCCCTGCCCAGTCCCAGATACGACCTCTCCATGTATGGCGACGGTGCCTGTTTGCTTACAGCTTCGGTAAAATATTTGATAGCTTTGTCCATATCTTTGGTACTGAAATAGTTTTCAGCGAACATGTAAGAGACTTCTCCACTCGCGGCTATCTCCGGATAATTGCTCGCCAGCGCGTTCAGCACTGCCAGAGATCGTTCGTTCTGTCCGTCGGTAAGATAAAAATCGGCGACCCAGCGGTATACACCGTCCGGAAGCTTATATTTGGGATCGTTTTTAATGAGTTCGAAATATTCCCCGGATGCTTTTTCATGCATCCCCATTTGAAAATAGCAGAACGCGATAGACTCCATACCCCCGGCGTAATAAGCTCCTTTTTCGTCTGACACCAGTTCCATGTATGCCTTAATAGCCTGGTTCCATTTTTCAAGGTTCTGATATGCTCTTCCTGTCCAGTAAACGGCAGGCTCCCTCACCTTTGACTCCGGAAAATCCCGGATCAGGTCCTCGTAAACACTTATAGCCTTATCGTACAGGGTCTGCTCCTGATAGGCTCCCGCAAGCTGGTACATGACATTCTCGCGAAGAGGATCTTCAGGATATTTTTCAAGGAACAGATCATAATATTTTTCAGCGGTGGGATAATCTTTCGCCTTAAAACTCTCCTGCGCGGCTTTCAAAAGCACCGACGGGCTTCTTTCGTCATCAGGATATGCTTCAGCGAAGGCCTGAAAATCCCGTACCGAATCCTCCGTATATCCCGCTTTTTCAGCTGCCCAGCCCATCTCATACAAGGCCTCTTTCTTCAGGCTTGAATCCTTAAATTCGTCCAGAATGCGCCTGTAAACCTCCAAAGCCTCCGTGGTCCGCCCTATTGCCGTAAGCGCTTTTGCCTTGATATACAGCGCTTCGTCAGCGGCCTCCTTCGTCACCGCCAGATACGCGCCGACCTCTCGCAGGCATTCTTCGTTCCTGCCGAGTTTATACAGCGTCCAGCATACATTAAGACGCGATTTTATTCCAAATTCCGTATCAGGATATTTTGCCGCGCTTTCGGAATATACTTTCTCCGCGTCGGAAAACATATTCTGCTGAAAATAACTGTTACCTGTAATAAAAAGAGCCTGTGCCCGCGCGTCAGGACCGGTTATTTTCGTAAGCATGCTTGCCGACTCGTCCGTTATCCTTTTAAATTCTCCCTCTTTAAACAGGGACGACAGGAGCCCCAGCGCGGCGCTGTCATAAGAAGCCGAAGGCTCCGCTGAATCAAGGATCTTACTATAGAGCGTATTAGCTCTTTTATAATTGCCCGCACGGTAAAAAGCGGCTCCGGCCCTGGCATACGCCTCATCCGCCAGAGTTTTACTCTCAGCAGTGATAGCTGCTTCGCGATACTCCTCTGCCGCCTTATCATCGTGGCCCATCTTTATGTATATGTCTCCGAGGCTCAGATGGGCAAACGATGAATATTCGCTCTTTGGGTGTTCAGCCAAAAGCCTGTCGAGCATCTTCCTGGAAGTGGTATAGTCCCCCTGTTTGAAATATATTCCCGAAAGGTAATATCTGGCAGGCCCCGAGGCTGCCTCATCGACCCCCCTGGACGCGAGAGCTGTTAATATTTTCTCCGCCTCAGGATAATCTTTTTTCATATAGAATATCTGCCCTTTTCGAAGAAGAGCCCTTCCCGAAAGCTCATCAGAATATCCGCTCTTAAGAAATGCGTTGAACCTGTTCAGAGCTTCGTCATATTTACCGTCCAGGAAATAACATTCCCCTATCCTGAATTCGGCCATTTCCGCGTGCTCACTGTTGGGGTATTTTTTTATAAAATCCCCGTAGCCCGAGATAGCCATGTCATACATCCCCCGGGAAAAAAGGCCGTTGGCAAAATCAAATTCTTCCACTTCTTTACCTGTGGATTCTTCCTGGGAAAATGAGGTAGAGGACGCCGAGAGAAAGACTGCCACGACCAGCACCAGCCTTATCGCGCGGGTGATCTTTTTAGAGAGAAAGGTCCGGTCAATCCGCATTTTTTTCCTTCATCGTCGCAAAGGATACGTTCCAGATATCGGCACCGGCGCATATGTCCAGCACCCTTATGACGTGCTTGTGAAAAGTATCACGGTCCGCCCTTATTATGACAGGCTGTCCGCGATATAGACCCGCTACCCTGCGGAGCATACGCTCAAGGTCTTCATAGCTCAGCTGCCTCTGATTGACTATGATCGTACCGTCTTTGCGAATGTTTATGATGATCTCTCCGGGAGAGCGTTTTATATCGGTTGACTCATTAGCGGTGGGAACGGTTATGTTTATTTCTGTTTCCAGCTGTGCGAATATTGACACGGACATGAAAAAGATAAGGAGTAAAAAGACAATATCTATCAACGGCGCCATCTGTATGGTCGGTCTGTCTGCGATCGCCCGTTTCCCGCTGGTAAAATCCATTTTATCCCCTATTTATGCTCTTTTATTTTTTCTTGTCCGTAATAAGGTGGAACAGTTCTGTTGATATGTTCTCAAGGCGCGCGTTGCAATCCTGTACCCTCCCCTTAAAGAACGAATAAAATATCATACAAGGTATCGCGACTATGAGACCCGTCGCCGTTGTGACCATGGCTTTGGATATACCGCTCGCGAGCAATATCGGCTTTACGGCACCCGTCTGAAAAGCGATAACATTAAAAGCCTGTATCATCCCGAGCACTGTTCCCAGAAGACCCACCATCGGAGCGATCGCGGCGACATCAGCCAGATAACTCAATTTCTGCCATAAGTCATCAGTTGACCTCCTGCCCTCATCCTGCATAGCTTCCTTGATTATGACCTTATCCTTACCTTCACGCAAAAGACCGGCCACGAGGACTTTTGATATAAGATTATCATTCGCTGAACATTCCTCTTTTGCTTCGTCATATTTACCGTTTTCGACAAGCGGTAAGGTCTTCTCCAGAAAATCCTGCGGCACAAGCGCTTCCTGTTTAATGGTAAGAAAATAATATATTACCAGGCCAAGAGCGGCCATGGACATAAGTGCCAGCACTATCATTACCTCACCACCGGCAACTATTATCTGCCACATCGTCATCCCTTCCTCGGCCGCCTTTGCGTCAGGAATATATTTCTCCATCTTTTCAGCGCTCATACTTAACGGCGCGAACATGACAGTCAGTACTATCAGGATAAAGATAACACGAAAATACTTCTTATGACGGGACATATCTCCCCCTTATGAGGTTAAATGAATAATATTATTATTCTGTATTGACCTTACTATAAAGTCAATATTAGTATACTTATTTTCTTGAGAAATACAACTGTATTTGGTGGACGGTGAACAGTAAACTGTGA
>CAZUYM010000045.1:0-8936 GCA_964624805.1 uncultured Planctomycetia bacterium | reverse complement strand
ACTACTAAAACAAAAAATACATCGGACAAGAGGCATAAAAACCACAAGTTCCATACATTAATTTGTTGTATTTGAGCATTCTAAGGAAATTTTGAGGGCCTTGCGCCCGATTGCGAAAAAATATTATTCTTTCGGGTCTTTTGGCTCTTTCGGCTTTCGTTTGGAAAGGAGTTTTTTCAGGTTTTCCGTGTTCAGTTTCTTTTTTATATCCTCTACATTAACCTTCTTCTTAAGGTCTCCCACACGTTTCCAGGTAGTACTGTCTATACTGTAGGACCTCAGCTTTGTTAGCAGATTCTCCTTAGGATAGGCATGGGTCTCTGACTGTTTTGATCTGGCTTTTTCTTCCGCCCTCTTTTTAAGGAATTTGAGGAGTGACCTCAAAACTGTCTGCGTAGAATGAGTATAGTACAGAATATCTTTTTCCGGCGCGGTCTTATTCAGAACAGCACCCAGAACGGGCGCTGAGGAATCTCTCAGCTTCTTTCTTCCTTCGTTGACATGCCTGAGCTGAGTACTGCCTCCCTTGATGATATACACTATCCCGTCACACTGGTTACCCAGAAGCCTGTCATCCGCGAATATAATCGATGGTATACCATCGATTATGATCTTGTCATAACGTTCCTTAAGTTTAGTCATTAGCGCGGGGAGTTTTTCTGTACTTAGAAGGTCTGTCGGATTGGAAACCACGGGGCCGGACCCTATAAAAGAAAGTCCCGGGATAGCCGTCGAAAGGATAACCTCATCCAGGGAATATCGTCCTTCAAGAACGGAACTTAAACCTTTTTTCGCGCCCATTATGTTGAATTCTTTACTCAATACCCCTTTTCTAATATCACCGTCTATAAGGAGCGTTTTTTCGCCGGCCACGGAAAAAACAATAGAAAGATTTGCCGCCACGAGAGACTTCCCCTCTCCGGGTACGGAACTTGTCACAAGTACTGTCTTGAACGCCGATCCCTCAGGAGTAGCAAAAAGTAAAGCGACTTTGATATTCCTCAAAGACTCAGCAAGTTTTGATGACGGCTCGATCAGAGAATATTTGTCCAGTTTACGCGCCCGGCGTCCGAATTCAACAACCGTGGGAACGTAGCCGAGAAACGGCATTTCGGCATAGAATTCGACCTCTTCAGCCGTACGCAATGAGGCGTCGAAATATTCTACAAGACAGGCCAGACCTACCCCGACTAAAATGCCCATAAGAAGTATAACCAGGACATTGGTCTCCTGAGGAAGAGGCGTTCTCGGCACAGTTGCCCTGTCTATTATCTGAATATCACTCCGTATGATCTCACCCACCCAGGCGTTGGCTATCTCTGCGAGTTCAGCCGGGTTATCCCCCTCAACAACAATATTTATTACCCTGGTGTCCGAGTTTCTCCGCCCCTTAGATTCGGTATCCGCACCATGAACAGTCACCATTTCCAGGAGCTCGTTAGCATCCTCTCTTCCCAGCTTATCGGCTACCCTTTGCGCGAAAATTCGCGACCTGAGTTGCGCGAACATGACATCCGCATCTTCCTGCCCGCCGCTCGAGGCGAAGGCCCCGGCTTTAATAACCTTACCTCCCGGATGCTCATCTACAAGCAATGTCGCGCTGGCACTATACAGTTTATACGGCCAGAAAAATACCACCAAAGCCACGATAATAGAGATAAAGAAGCATATCACGATTATCCAGATCCTCCTCGCAAGGATGCCGAGATAATCTCTAATAGTCACTTTTTTAAAATCTGCTGATGGAAACATATTCTCCTAAGTAAATCGATAGTGGCATGGCGCTCCGCACCTGTCCGTCGTAGCCTTGGCGAAGGGGGATGCTGTTAAACTAGAACCAGGACTCAGTTCCTGCTTGCTGAAAAAAAGCACCCCTCCTCTGGATATATTCCTGACGAAGGAAAGACCGTGCCCACCTCCCATGACTTTGTACTTAAGAAGATGATGCTCGTTCAGACGGGAAAATTTTCTTTTTTTCTTATTCCAAAACATTGGTCTGCACGCTCGTAGTAGTATAATAGAAAGACGTTATTATATTTTACTCACAAAAGTTACCTAAAAATATCATATTTTTGACGTAATGGCAAGTTTGAGCGGTAGATATTTTCAAGACCCATGCCCACATACTAGATTAAGATTAAGGTTAAGGTTGGGAGTAAAACCCCGTGCTTGCAATCCTTGAATAGCATGCTCGCATTGTGCGGATAAAGCTCCGCCATCTCGGTCCCATTGACCGCTTTTTAACGCCACGCATATCGCCTTCTTTTCTCACAGCTTCTTTAACTCTGAACTATGCCCGGCTCCACGCTCCCAGCTCCATGCCAATAGCGCCCTCACTCCCCATTCACCGTGTCTACATAGTCCATGCCTACAACACACTTTATAGACGCCGCGATAGCATCTATAGAAACGACTAAAGTCGTATTTTTACTTCTCTTCTCAAGAACATAGCCCTCAAGCCCTTTGAAGGGGCCTTTTCTTATAGACACAAGGTCGCCCTTCGCTATATATGGACAGGGGTCTATTTTAAGATCGCTCTCAACTATCAGCTTAAGCGAATTAATTACGGAATCCTCTACGGGCACATACTCATGGTTGAAATTGATGATATCCATGACGCCCGGCTGGGAGATTATGTCCCTTTTTTTCTTCAGGGGGAACTTAGCAAAACAATACCCCTTGAACAACGGTTCTTCTACGACCTTAGCTCGATCCGACCACTTCTTACGCAAAGAGATCTTGGGCGTAAAAGCGTCTATTCCCCTCTTGAGAAACTCCTTTTCTACGAATTTCTCATGCCTGGGCTTTGTATACAATACGTACCACTTTGATTTATCAAATGCCTCCGCGTTCATTTCACCTTTATCCTTTACTCTTGTTATCAGCTTTCCCTGCCGTCAGATTTCCTGGCTATCCACTCGTCAAGAAGGTCTTTCTTAAAGCGCCACTGTCCCCCTACTCTGCAAGACGGCAGTTCGCCCTTCTTGATAAGCCGGTAAACCGTTACAAGGTGAAGCCCAAGATATTTGGCGGCTTCTTTTGCGGTCATTATCTGTGTTCGTTCTCCCTTATCCATAGTTTTTCCTTTGCCGATCCTGTCAGGTCTGTTCCGACAGAAACTCATAGCAGTATTAATATTAATACAATTATATATAAACATCCGGTTCGGCTATAGAAAAGCAACTTTTCTTCTACATTATTTTACATTGCTATATATTGCTATAAATTGCTATATGTTGATTTTAGGGATATTTCGCTGTGTTTATGTGACATCTTTATGAACTGAGGCTTAGAGGTAAGGACAATTTTCGCCTTTTTCGGCGTATTCACAGTCCCTCTTGCAGGGTTCCAACCTGATATTGACTTCGCAGTTGGGGATATTAGACTTTATGCCGCTTTCAAGAAAGGTGACGATCTCATGGCCCTGCCTGAAGGAGATCTCCTCGGGCACCACCAGCTTGAATTCCACGAACTTGTTGCGTCCTGAACTTCTGGTCTTGAGATCTTTAAATTCGCAGAACCTGTTGAGGTACCTGCTTAGCTGCTTCAATATCTCCATCTGGCTTTCTTCTTCAACCGAAGCATCCAGAAGCTGAAAAAAGGACTTTCTTGCCAGCTTAAATGAAGGCACTATGAGGACGAGACTTACGACTAAAGCGGCTATCGGGTCAACGTGTCTCGCGTCAAACTCGTGCCCGGTACGGATAAGTATCATTGATATAATGAAAGATATGCCTATCAAGGCCGATATCACGCCTTCCATCTTGTAATGAACGCCTTCGGCATGTATCGCGGGAGAACCGCTCTTCTTGGCCATCTTGAAGATGTAATATGACCCGCCGAAATTTATCAACGCGTTGATCAGCGAAGAAGCAAAACCCACAAACGGCATTGTCACATCCTTCGGATGCAGAAGATGCAGTATCGCCTGTGAAGACATCGCAAAAGCGATACCGATCAGCACCACACCTTCCATCGCTTCACAGACATGCTCCACCTTACCGTATCCGTAATTATGGATAAGATCCGCCGGGCGGTTAGCGAGTTTTATCGAATAATAAAGTATGATCGAGACTGCCAGTCCGACAAAAGATATGCCGAGATCGACCGCTATGGCCAGTGAGTTGACAAGGACGAGCGCCGTCGATTTTATTATGACGAGAACGATGTTGCAGTAAAGACTGACCATCGTGGCACGCAGCATATGTTTTTCATGTGTTACTGCCACGTTACCTCGCAGGGTCTCCGAAAAGAGGAAGAATACCGACGACATCCAGGACATCCTGGACCTTGTCAGACATCTCTCCCACTTCAATTGTTTTTCCACTTTTTATGGATTTTTTATGCGCGATTATCATAACCCGGATGCCGGCACTGGAGATGTAATCCACCTTGCTAAGATCAAAACAGATCTTTGTCGCTTCCGTCGAAAGTGCTTCTTCTACCTTACCCTCAACAATGGGGCTCGTGCTTTCATCAAAGGTACCTTCCAGGAATAGCGTTACTCTGTCCCCGTCTGCCTGTTCACGTATTCTCATCGAACTCTCCTTAAAAATGTGTTCTTACGCAGCGTCCTGCGGACGCCGCAGTTTGTTCGCTACTTCCATGGCTCTCTTATTAATGAAATGTCCGCCTTCTATCCGTATTATCTTGGCGTTCACGATAGCGTCAGAGACTTTTCTCCGAGCATCCCGCACGATGCGGCTGAATGACTGCTGAGATATGCCCATCATCTCAGCGGCCTGTTTCTGCTGCATACCCAGATAATCATGCAATCGGATAGCCTCATATTCTTCCATCGCCACTATGGACTCATCGGGCCTGCCCGGACGCCCCCTAGGACTGAAATGGTCTATGCGGGGCTCTTCCTGCACTATCTTTTTCTTTTTCGGTCTGCCTTTCATCATCATAAATGCTCCATACCCATTTAAAAAAATTAAAACCCCACGTTATTATGAGTATGTACTCAGTGTAACGTGGGGGATTTATTTGGGTATGTACCTATAATAAGGCTGGTTCGGGCTAAAGTCAAGGATTTTTATGGATCTGCCCCCAGCGGGCCTCTGGCTAATCAAGGCGGGAACGAACAGTTTTCCAGGGAAAGCGTTTACCGGGACATTCGGTCTGGGCTCCGGGAACCTGACCATGTCCCACTATTCTGCTTTTGGGAATATCATAATAATCCGACAGGGTGTTCACTAGATATGCCAAAGAATTCATCTGGGCGGGGCTGACCTTGTCGCGGGAAAAGTTTCCTACGAGACACACCCCTATTCCCTTTTCGTTCATACCTCCGGCTTTGCAGTGAGCACCGTTTGCCTGGTCAAGCCAGCGTGGCGATGTCTCGATCTGACCGTCGGCTTTGCCGCAGGTCCCGTTATCTATGACAAAGTGATATCCGACGCCTTTCCATCCGCGTTTCAGATGGGCAGAGTTGAACTCCGCGGAACTGCCTTCTTCGGTAGCACTATGGTGGATAACTATATATTCCCATTTATTGTTCGGATACAGTGTTACGACATGTTTCCTTGGGGCCGCGTCAGGAATATACAACCGCGTACCTATGTCTATATCCTGGGCGTCTCTTATGCTATTGGCTTTCTGTATAGTCTCCGCGTCTACTCCATACATCCGGGATATGCGCCAGAGGGTCTCACCCGGAGCCACTGAGTGATATACTCCCTGTCGATACGTTCCGGGGACGGTAGGAGATAGGTACGTAGATGCCTCCGGGGTCTGGTCTATATGCTTTACGGTACAGGACGACAGGATCGCCCCGACTATCAGGATGGCTGAAAATGTAAAATATTTTCTCATAAGCGCGTACTACCTATCACATAATTTTAATACATGAACAATTTACTCACCGTAAGGATACATAATAGAATGGGATTTGTAAAGGGCTGCGGCAAAATTTTTGGCTGGTTATTAACTTATTCTTCTCAAGCTCACTTTCGTAAGCCCTTTGTCAAGGTCCTCTATTTCGCTGAAAGCGGCCATCGTCAAGTCTATCACTCGCCCTTTTTTGAAAAGGCGTTTGGCCGGCCCCCTGTCGTTAACTCGTACAATAACTTTTTTCCCGTTGCTCAGATTGGTGACTTCGATCTCGGAATCAAACGGAATTCCCCACATAGCACATGTCATTTTATCATGATCAAACACTTCCATATTAGCTGTAGTCTGCCGGATACCGGGAGAAAATTCCGCGTACCACGACGCTTCTCCTTCGAGGTACGTAAAACCGGCTTCCAACGCAGTATTTGTGAATACAAAAAGACTCGTGACTAAAACTATCCCGATAAAAAATGTCTTCAAGATCTTTTTTTTGCCTGCGCTTCCCATAGAGAGCTCCTGAAATGTTTACTTTCTGTTCTCTTAAAATTTATCATGTAAAAGTACAAAAAGCAACTTTTTGAGAGCATTTTACCCTGGTTCAGGAGAAACGTGTTCGTTGTTGGTAGTTCGTTGTTCGTTGAGGCAGACAATGAACTATCAACACCGAACTATGAACACGGTTCCTTTAGGACTTATTGCGATTGACTAGAAGCGCGACTATGATGCCGGCTTCGAAGAGGAGTACCATCGGAAGCGCGAAGATAAGCATGTTAAGAATATCCTGCGTAGGAGTTATTACCGCGGCAAAGATCATTATGCCGAGGTAGGCAATGTGTCTTTTCTTTTTCAAAAGCTCGGGCTGTATTATCCCGGCATCGGCAAGAAGTCCGATCGCTACAGGTATCTCGAAAGCTATTCCCCCTATCAGGACCAGCGCTCCGAAGAAAGAGATGTAATTACCGAGTGTTATTTTCGCTTCCGCGATACCGCTGGAAAAACCAAGAAGAAAATCCAGCGCGGCGGGAATGGCTAAGAAATATGAAAATGATATGCCGGCAATAAAAAGTAAAAAAGCAAATATAAGCCAGACGACAATGCGGCCTCTCATTTCTTTCGGCACTGCTGGCGACAGGAAAGCCCAGACCTGATACAGGATCAGCGGGAAACTGCCTATAAGCCCGGCAAGGAGAGCTACCTTGATATAGGCTACAAAAGCCTCGGTAGGACCAATAAAAATGAGCTCCCCCGTAAGGCCGCTTATGGGACGCCTTACCAGGATCATAATATAGTCACCCTTCCAGAACGCTACGCCGCCGGCGACCAGAAGGATCACCAGGCAAAAAATTATCCTTTTGCGCAATTCCTCCAGATGGCTTATGATATCAAGCTTTTTTGATTCTTCCGGGTAAAAAGAGCTCATTAGGATTTTTCTTTATCTTCCCCTATTCCATCGCCCTTCTGAACGTCTTCGCCAAGATCCTGCGTGCCTTTTTTGAATTCGCTCAGAGCTTTACCGAGAGCTCTTCCTATTTCTGGGAGGCGCGCCGCTCCGAAAATGAGAAGCGCGATAACAAGTATAAGTAATATTTCGGGCAACCCTAGTCCGAACATATGCCTTTCCCCTTTCTTTATCCCGCACCAGGCGGGGTCAGCTTTTATCTAAAGTATCCACAAGCTCGCGATAATGGTCCATCATCTTGTTGTAATATTCCGCCGTCCAAAAGCTCATCCAAAAGGTAAAAGCTATGACCGCCACCGACACCAGGACTTTTATATACATCCTGACTCCCGGACGGAACCACAAGAGAAGGAGCCCCAGCGGACCAAAGATCACTATACCGGAAACTACGACCCAGCCCTTGAAAAACCAGGCCAGTTCCTCCGGTCTTTCTACAACTTCCTTTTCCTTTTTTTCTTCTTCTTCCATTCCGTTATCTCGGGTGACTCCTTATACGACGGGCTTGTAGGCGGTATGTATGGGATCCCGTCCTCCATGGCCTCGAACGGATCCTCTGTGCCGATCTCTTCTTTGTCTCTATTTAGCAACCCGCCGTCCTCAAACATATCATCTAGAGACCCGTCATCCGGCGCGTTCATTATCACCAGCTCATCGCTTACATCCTCTATGCCCACAATATCCGTTATCGTCTCCTTAACCAGATAATGCTCGCCTATGGAATCGACCGTACCTTTAAGTATGATCCGAGGTCCATCAAGAACCTCGATCTCTATGCCTTCCACGTCAACAGCCGAACTTTTAAGTTCGTCGATGACAAGGTCCTTTATCTCTTCTTTTGTCAGTCCTTCAATGTTCGCCATGTCTTTTCACCCTTGGTGCGCCCGATCCATCTCGGGCCACTTTATCACCGTCAAGTATACCATATCAAAATGAAAAGACCAGATTCCGCGGTAAAACCGCGGAAAAATCCAAATAACAAAACCCAAATGACAAATGAAATCCAAATAACTAAATCCAAAATTGCGTCTTTGAATTTAGGATTTAAAAGATTTTTTTGGATTTTGGGCTTTGGATTTTGGCATTACGCCCCTATTCCCCAATTACCTTCACCAGCACTCTCTTCTTCCGGCGGCCGTCGAACTCACCGTAAAATATCTGTTCCCATGGTCCGAAGTCAAACTTCCCTTTTGTTATCGCGACAACGACCTCGCGGCCCATCACCTGGCGCTTCAGGTGAGCGTCACCGTTATCTTCGAAACCATTATGCCTGTACTGATCAATGGGCTCATGCGGGGCGAGTTTCTCCAGCCACTCATCATAATCCTGAAGAAGTCCCGACTCATCGTCATTTATGTAAACACTTGCCGTTATATGCATCGCGTTCACAAGACATAACCCCTCTTTTATCCCGCTTTTTTGAACGACCTCCTCGACCTGAGAAGTTATATTAATATAATCTCTTCTGTGGGGCGTTGTGAACCATAATTCCTCGCGATATGATTTCATGGGATATCCTTTCGTTGGTCGTATATCGTATTTCGTATGTCGTAATGAAAATGAAAATACTGTACAACAACTCGCATGTCAGTATTTAGTATTTGGTATTCAGAATATAGTTCGGTTGCTCGCTACTGGTACCGGG
>CAZUYM010000044.1:0-9107 GCA_964624805.1 uncultured Planctomycetia bacterium | reverse complement strand
GTCCTGGCCAACGGCCTTGGACTTTTAAATATCACTCTCCCTGAGTCGATGTAGGCGAGTAGAGGGTACCGGGTCCTGGGTACCGGGGACCGGGAAACCCGATACTCGATACCCGTTACTCGGTACCAAAAGCACTCAAGTCTGGATATGTTCGAATCCCTTAAAATATATGTTAAAGAGACCGTCGATATTGACGAAATGGTCTCATTCCTGGAAAAATACGGCTATTCCAGATGCCGCAAGATAGGCCTCGAAGGCGAGTACAGCCTGGTGGGAGAGACACTTCTTATCTATCCTGTCACGTTCGAATATCCCGTCAGAGTTGACATTTCCGAAGAAAAAGTAAAATCCATAAAAAGCGTCGATGTGGTCTCTTTCAAGACCATAACGGATCACCAGGGGGTCATCATCCTGCCCATCGGCATACTCCGTAAGACGAGGGTCAAAAAGCTGCCTATGGACGGCGGGGAGCAGCCTATAGCGTCTTTTGTGGACGTAGAGCCCGGGGACTTCGTGGTCCATATAGATTACGGGGTGGGACGGTACCGCGGCATACAAAGGATGCGCGCCGGCGGCAGCCTTAAGGATCATTTCGTCATTGAATACTCCGGCGGCGATAAGCTGTACATGGAGAGCAAAGACCTGCACAAACTGCAGCGGTATATATCGTTTCACAGAAAAGCTCCTTCGATGAACCGCCTCAAGGGGAAGAGGTGGGAAGCCGCTAAAAAGAACGCGGAGAAAGGAATTGCCCGCATAGCCAGGGATCTTCTCACCCTGCAGGCGAAGAGGGAAAATAAGGGGGGCTTCAGGTTCGGCAAAGATACTGACTGGCAGAAAGATGTTGAAGAGGCTTTCCCTCATAATGAGACTCCCGACCAGCTGAAAGCCACGGTGGAAGTGAAAAATGACATGGAAAGTCCGCGTCCGATGGACAGGCTTCTTTGCGGGGATGTTGGGTATGGCAAGACGGAAGTCGCCCTGAGGGCGGCATTCAAGGCGGTTATGGCGGGAAAACAGGTCGCTTTCCTTGTTCCGACGACTATACTTGCCGAGCAGCATACGAATACTTTCAGCAAACGTCTTAAGGATTTCCCGGTTAACATACAGATGCTTAACCGGTTCCGCACTCCTTACGAACAGACGGGCATCCTCGCCGACCTTAGAGACGGGAAGGTGGATATTGTTGTCGGAACACACAGGCTTCTTTCCGGTGATGTAGAGTTCCATGATCTGGGGCTGCTTATCATAGATGAGGAACAGAGGTTCGGGGTGACGCACAAGGATAGGATAAAAAGGATGAGGGTCAATGTGGATATATTGACCCTCACGGCTACGCCCATCCCGAGAACGCTTTATCTGGCGCTTATGGGAGGCAAGGATATTTCCATGATAGAGACTCCTCCCCTGGACAGGTCACCGGTTCAGACTAATGTCATCGAGTACGACAAAAGGGTAATAAGGGATGGGATCAAACGTGAGCTGAAAAGAAAAGGGCAGGTCTATTATGTTCACAACCGTGTCGAGACTATTGACCGGGTGGCAGGGGAAGTATCAAAGCTTGTTCCCGAGGCAAGGATAATGATTGGACACGGCCAGATGAGTTCCAGGATCCTCGAGAAAACAATGATGAAGTTCATGGCCGGGGAAGTGGATGTCCTGGTGTGCACCACTATTATAGAATCAGGAATAGATATTCCCAACGCGAACACCATGATAATCGACCATGCCGACAAGTTCGGGTTGGCGGACCTGTACCAGTTGCGCGGCAGGATAGGCAGGTTCGACCGGAAAGCGTACGCCTATCTGGTAGTGCGGGATTTTGTCACACTGACGAATGAGGTGCAGGCTCGCCTTCGCGCTATTAAAAAGTACCAGGAACTGGGGTCGGGGTTTAAGGTGGCTATGAGAGACCTCGAGATGCGCGGGGCGGGGAATATTCTGGGCGTACAGCAGAGCGGTTTCATCGACCAGGTGGGATTTGACCTGTATTGCCGTCTCCTGAAGACCGAAATAAACAAGATCAAGGGCTCTTCAGCATAACCCGCCCCTTTCGGGGAAAAGCCGGGTACCCTTCGAATATTCTTGATGAGGGACGACTATTCTGATATCATATACTCAAAGTTAGCCCTTAAATAATAATATAAATATGATGAGAAAAGACCTTATATATATATCAGTCCCTGTCATTCTGGCGGTTGGCCTGATCCTGACAGCGCCCGGTTGCGGAAAAAGTTCCGATAAAACGGAAGTGCTTGCTTCAATAGACGATACCGAGATAACGGTGGCTGATTTTAACAGCAGGATAGAGAACCTTCCCGAAAGATACAGAGGTGTCGTAAAGAACAGGCGATCGGAATACCTGCAGGAATACATAAACGATACACTCCTTTATCGCGAGGCCATGCGCAAGAATCTTCACAAGGATAAGGAATTACTAAGACTGCTTGAAGCGGCCAGAAAAAAGATACTTGTCGCCAGGCTTCTGCAGGACGAAGTGGATAACGCTATAGAAATAAACGACGAGGATGTGGCCGCGTTCTATGATGAAAACAGCGCGAGGTACATGACCCCGGAGATAATGAGAGTGTCGCATATACTGGTACCCTCAAGGGTGCAGGCAAATGAAATACTTGAAAATCTGACAGCCGGGGAGAGTTTTGAGGACCTGGCCAGAGCCAAATCGGTCGATCCCACGGCACAGAGGGCGGGAGATATAGGCTATTTCCCCAAGGGGCAGCTTATGCCGGAATTTGAAGGCGCGTGCGCCCAGCTTGGTGTGGGGGAGATAAGCGGAGTGGTAAAGACCAAACTGGGGTATCACATCATCAAGCTGACAGACCGCCGTCCGCCGGAGCCGAGGCCTATCGAAAAAGTTACGGATGATATCAAGTCACGGCTGTATGCCGCGAAACGGCAGGAACTTTTCAACCAGCTTCTCAGAAAACTTCGGGATGAATCCGATATACAGATATATGAAGAGGCCTTTCCCGTATTGGAGGAAGATACGGAAACTGTTATTGTTGAGGAAAATGAGACCGACCGCCAGAAGTGACGGGAGGTAAGAGAAAATTCGGCACCGTCCGAAAGAAGGAGGAATTGATGTTAAAGATAATAAAAAATATTCTGCGGGGTTCAGTAGGCGCTATGCTTGTGTTGGCATGCGTTTCCGCCGGCGCGGCTATGGTCGACAAGGTCATTGTCGTAGTGAATGACGAAGTCATAACACAACGTGAATTTGACAGGGCGTACGGGCCGTTAAAAGCCAGCTATGAAGCGAACTTTAAGGGTGATGAGCTTGACAAGAGGCTGAACGAGGCAAGAAAAGGTCTTCTTGAGCAGCTGATAAATTCAAAGCTTGCCATAAGCCTCGCGAAAACAGAGGACGTTACTATCGATGAAGCTGAGCTTGAGACCCGAGTGGGCAAAGTTAAGTCTTTTTTCGGCACAGAGGAGGAGTTCCTGAAAGCTCTTGATTCCAAGGGTACCAATCTCACCGAGTTCCAGAAAGAGCTGCGAGAACAGATGCTTGCCCAGAAGCTTATTGAAAAAGAAGTAAGCGCTAAAATAAATGTAACACCGGGAGAGGTAAAAGAACTTTATGAAAAGAACCAGGCACAGCTTGTTTCTCCTGTACGTGTGCGTCTTAAGGGAATACTGATCCGCAAAGGCGAAGGTGTAGACGAGACTGTCGCCCGTGAAAAAATAGTGGCGATCCAGACTGAGTTGGCCAACGGCGCGGATTTCACGGCTGTTGCGACGGAAAAGTCGGAAGGCCCGTTCGCCGCTAACGGCGGAGACATGGGATATATCGTTCCCGGACAGACTCTCAAGGAGATCGACGATGTGGTTTTTACACTTCAACCGGGGGAAAGCACAGGTGTAGTTGAGACAGGTGTAGGGTATCATATTTTCCTTGTGGAGGAAGTGCAGCAGCCGCGCAAGATGGAACTCGCGGAAGTAAGTGATTTTCTTAAAGAGCAGATATTCATGAGACGTTTTGAGCAGGAGCTAAAGACATGGCTCGAGGAAAAACGCAAAAAAGCGTACGTCTCTTATAAGTTGGAGCAGGACAAACGGTAAGATATATACGTGAAAAACAGCAATAGACCGCTGATATTCATAACTATGGGTGACCCTTCGGGCATAGGTCCGGAAGTGGTCGCGAGATCAATGGCAAGCCCTGACATCAGGGGGCTTGCCATTTTTGTTATAGTCTCAGATGAGAGAATAATCCGTGAGGCTGCCGGCGGAGCGATAGCTTCCGGTGTGGCGGTCCTGGACGCGTCGGATCTTACCGAAGCGAAACTTGATCCTGAAAAGATAAACCTTGTGGACCCCGGTCTTCCGATCGATAGCGCGCGAATGGGGGTTCCCTCGGACGAAGGATCGAGCAAGGCTCTCGAGTGCCTGGAGACGGCCGTACGGCTTATGAGGGGATTGCCCTCAGATACTCCAAGGGCGCTGGTAACGGCTCCGCTCAGCAAGGAGAATATAGCGCGTGTTCACCCCGGGTTTGTGGGGCATACTGAATTTCTGCAGGAAGCCTACGGAGCTGATCATGTGACCATGGCGTTCGTCGGAGAAAAACTGAACGTTATCCCCGTCACGCGGCACATACCGCTCAAAGAAGTTGCGGACACACTCAGCAAGGACCTCATAGTAAAGACCCTTCTTCAGGTAGTTGATAACCGACGCATAATATCAGGCAAAGAGGACTCTTTAATAGCGGTAGCGGCCCTTAATCCGCATGGCGGTGAGGGCGGGAAGATGGGGACGGAAGAAAAGGACGTTATAGAGCCCGCTATACTCGAGGCGAAGATGTCCTACAAAAGAATAGAAGGTCCTATTCCCGCTGACGTCGCGTTCTACAGGGCGTACAATCACAAGGCCGACATAGTCGTCGGCATGTATCACGATCAATGTCTCGGGCCCTTTAAGATGCTTGATTTTAACACCGGCGTCAATATGACACTGGGGCTCGAGCACGTCAGGACGTCCCCGGACCACGGCACAGCATTCGACATCGCGGGCAAGGGTATCGCTGATAAAGGATCCATGGTCAATGCTATAAAACTCGCGGTACGCGCCAGCATCCAGGAATAGGAACAAAACACACTTACTTTCCCTGAGAAGTCATATGGATATGGATAAAATAAAAGATCTGGCAAAAACTCACGGGTTCAGGCCGAACAAGAGGTTGGGCCAGAACTTCCTTGCCGACAATAATATCAAGGAAAAGATACTGGGATTTTTACCTCTTTCCGAAGACCTCACGGTAGTGGAGATAGGGCCAGGATTCGGGATGATGACCTTCGATCTTGCCGAACGATGCGGAAGGCTTATCGCGATAGAAAAGGATCCCAGAGTATGCGAGATCATGGCATCATTTTTCGGGGAGAAAGATAACATAGAACTGATATGCGTGGATATCATTGAGGCGGACCTCGAGAAGGTATCGAGCGGGGAAAAGGGTAAGCTTCTTGTTTACGGTAACGTCCCGTATTACATAACGACGCCCATAATCGAAAAGATGATAGACCAGAGGAGCCATGTTAGCGCTCTTTATATGGTGATCCAGGAGGAGCTTGCCGACCGTCTTGTGGCTGTTCCGGGATCAAAGATATACGGTTCGTTAAGCTGCTATGTGCAGTATTACACAAAGGCGGAGAAAGTCTTCAGGATAAGTAAAAATTGTTTCCTGCCGAGACCGAAAGTCAACTCGTGCCTTATAAGAATGGAGTTTCTCGAGACGCCCAGAGTGGTGGTCTCCGACGAAGAGTTCATGTTCAAGCTTATCAGAAAAGCCTTCTCTCAGAGAAGAAAGAAGATGCTGAACCCTCTTTCCGACGGATGGCTCGAGTTTATGGATAAAAACAGGTGGAAAGAGGTTTTGCAACTCTCCGGGATAGATATTTCTTCCCGCGCGGAGGAACTTTCCCTGGAGCAGTATGCCGAACTGGCGGACAGGGTCAAGGATCTTATGTTAAAACGGGCAGCTTAGCCCATAAGTAATATTGACTTTATATATATAGTATGATAGGTTAAACGCGAAATGGAAAATGCAAACAAAAATACTATAAAAAAAGAAACGGTCGAATATGTCGCGAGACTGTCCCGGCTGAGCCTGGATGAAAGCGAAACAGACAGGTTCAGGGGGCAGCTTGAGGGCATTCTCGACTACATAGAGCAGCTTAAAGAGGTCGACACCGAGGGCACCCTACCGACTACGCACGTTCTTCCTTCAATGAAGAACGTTTTTCGGGAGGACAAGCTGAGGCCTTCCCTATCCAATGAGGACGCGCTCCGGAACGCGCCGTCTAAAAAAGACGGGTTTTTCAAAGTTCCCAGAGTGATCAAAGACTGAGATGAAAGACATACTTTCCAGCATAGATAACTGCAGAGCCTGGCTTGCCGAAGGAAAAAGGGCGGTCACCGATGCCGCAGCTGAATTTCTTTCAAGGATATCCGAGCTAGACAAAGATATCAAAGCTTTTGCTTTTGTGGAGGCAGAGAAGGTAAAGGCTCGCGCGGAGGATATTGATAAAAGTGCGGATAACCGGCGTCTTCGCGGAGTTCCCGTAGGTATCAAGAACAATATTTGCATATCGGGAGCCCTTACTACATGCGCTTCGCGCGTTCTTGAAGGGTTTCGTCCTCCGTACAATGCCCATGTAGTGGATCGCCTGTTAGCCGAAGAGGCTCTGCTTTTCGAAGGTATGAACATGGATGAGTTCGCGTTCGGGTCATCCTGCGAGACATCATGCTACGGTCCTACAAGAAACCCCTGGGACACAGAGCGCATACCCGGTGGATCCAGCGGCGGTTCCGTGGCCTCGGTCGCGGCGGGCGAACTGGCGGCATCTCTGGGATCGGATACAGGCGGGTCCATAAGGCAGCCTGCTTCCATGTGCGGCGTAGTGGGGTTCAAGCCGACTTATGGACGCGTATCGCGTTACGGTTTGATAGCTTTTGCTTCCAGCCTTGACCAGATCGGGCCTATAACGAGAAATGTCTCTGATTGCGCGGAACTGCTCGAGGTCATCTCCGGATATGATGAAAGAGATTCTACTTCTGTGAACGTAGAAGTCCCCGCCTATACCGACAGCCTGAACCGGGATATCAAAGGGCTTCGCCTCGGCATACCGGCAGAATATTTCATAGAAGGTATCGAGGACGATGTCAAAAAACGCGTAGAGGCCTCTATCGAAGCGCTGAAAGGGCTTGGCGCCGAAACCGCCCCGATAACCCTTCCGCACACAAAGTACGCCGTCAGCTGTTATTACATCATAGGCCCGGCGGAAGCCAGTTCTAATCTTTCGAGGTATGATGGCGTTCACTACGGTCATAGAAGCGAAAAAGCGGAAGACCTTATCGATATGTATATCCAAAGCAGGAATGAGGGATTCGGCGCGGAAGCGAAGAGAAGGATACTCCTGGGCACATATGCTTTGAGCAGCGGTTATTACGACGCGTATTATTTAAAAGCCCAGAAGGTGCGCACGAAGATAGCTGACGATTTCAGGGAGGCTTTCAAGGTGTGCGACTGTATCCTGACGCCGACGTCGCCCACGACGGCTTTTAAGATAGGCGAGAAGTCCGAAGATCCGCTTCAGATGTACCTGTCCGATATTTTTACGATACCTGCCAATCTGGCGGGCATTCCGGCGGTATCGGTTCCCTGCGGGCTTGACGGTAAGGGGCTTCCAGTAGGATTGCAGTTCATGGCCGCGCCGTTCGAGGAAGAGACATTGATAAAAGTCGCCCACGCTTTTGAGAGGGAGACGGGGCATAATAAAGAAAAACCGGCATTTTTAAAATGAACAGTAAATACGAAACAGTAATAGGACTTGAGGTCCACGTCCAGCTGGATACCGAGACCAAAGTGTTCTGCGGATGCAGGAACGCTTTCGGCGCGGAACCTAATACGCAGGTCTGTCCCGTATGCCTCGGCCAGCCCGGGGTGCTTCCTGTGCTGAACAAGAAAGCTTTTGAGTTCGCTATTAAGGTGGCATTCGCGCTTAATTGCCAGGTGCAAAAAATAATAAAGTTCGACAGAAAGAACTATTATTACCCGGACCTTCCTAAAAATTACCAGATAAGCCAGTATGATATGCCTATAGCGTATGACGGCAAGTTGAACGTTCCCGATGGATCCGGCCGGAGCCGTGAGATAGGGGTCACAAGGGCGCATCTTGAAGAGGACGCGGGAAAAATGATACATGATCCGGCGGCGCCTTACAGCTATGTCGACCTTAACAGGACCGGCACTCCTCTTCTTGAGATAGTCTCCGAACCGGAGATACAGTCTCCTGATGAGGCATACTACTATCTGGTGACGCTTAAACAGATAGTAAAATATCTTGGGGTTTCCGATTGCAATATGGAAGAGGGCAGTCTCCGCTGCGACGCCAATATCTCTCTGAGAAAAAAAGGCGAGAAGGAACTGGGAGTGAAGGTGGAAATAAAGAACCTTAATTCGTTCAAGGCGGTCAGGGATTCGCTCTTCTACGAGGAGGAAAGGCAGGAAGACCTTCTTGACGAAGGAGAGGCGATAAAACAGGAAACGCGCCTATGGGATGAGAATAAGAACATTACCGTGTCCATGCGGTCTAAAGAGGGGGCGCAGGATTACAGGTATTTTCCAGATCCGGATCTTGTCCCATTCGAAGTGCATCAGGATACGATCAGTGAACTGGAAGCGGATATGCCGGAACTTCCCGCAGCAAAGAAAAAAAGGTTTGCCGAAAAATACGCGCTGGATGAGAGCGACATTGATGTGCTTATCGCGGAAAGGGAAACGGCGGATTTTTACGAAGAGGTCGCCTCAATGTCAGGCGACGCGAAGGCCGCGTGTAACTGGATCAAGGGCGAAGTCATGATGCATATGAACGAGAGAGGGACAGATATTAAGGGGCTGGGACTGGACCCTGATAACCTCGCGCAGGTGATAAAAATGGCCTTAAAAGGGACAATAAGCGGCCTTTCCGCAAAAGAGGTGCTTAAGGCCAACTTAGAGACAGGCGATGATCCCGTAAAGATCGTCAAAGAAAAGGGGTTGGAACAGATGTCCGACGAAGGGGCGCTTGATGAGGCAGTCGTCAGGG
>CAZUYM010000043.1:0-9687 GCA_964624805.1 uncultured Planctomycetia bacterium | reverse complement strand
TATTCCACTATTTTCGCTGAGAGTTTTCCGTCGCTTGAAACTGTTATGACGATATTTATGCCGTGGATCTTGAAAGTACCCGTCTTTTCGGTTTTTCCCTTTATGGGAACGGTGAAAGTTGAGACATCTTCGTTGGTTCCGGCAAAAGAGGGGATCTTAAGGTCAAGTTTGTCGAGCTCGATAGTTACTCCGGCCGCTTCCACACTGCGCAGGTAATACCATTCCATACTGTTAAATCCCTCTTTTTCAAGATTTGAAGAGTCCAGGTACGCGCAGATGATGTCGTCCACTCCGATAGCTTCGTCCTGGAATACGGTCAATGCCCTGTATTCATCCAGGACAACCTGTTCACCCTCAGGAGTGCGTTTCACCTCAAGAGAATTGGAGACTGTCGCCGAGAGCAAAAATAATATAAGAAATATAAGCAGTTTTTTCATAAGTCACCCTGTGATGTTGATAAGACCTTAAGATATTTATCTACTGAATATAGTGTAATGTATAATATCCCTAAAATCAACACAAACACTGATATTTATATGAAAAGCACCGCGATAAATGCGGAAAATGAAAAACTTTCTTCTATTCAAAGGCCCTGCCTTGGTGTAATATATATAGGCCTCCGGCGGTCATACACTGCTTTAGAGGTATAAAAGTCAAACCCGGTTCGGGATAAGCGAAAAGGGAGTAAAATGAGAGTAATACGGATAATAGCGATAATATGCGTATGTGGTTTGGCGTTTGTAGCCGGATGCAGTCAGCAGCCCACTGTTACCGAGGAAAAAGGAACAGTCGTGTGGAAAACTGAGTTTAAGCCCGCGCCTGGTGCTGAGGCAGGAGGGCTCCCCGAGGGGTGGAAGCAGCAAAATAAGCCGGGAACGCCTCCGGCAGTATTCTCCCTGGAAGAAGAGGGCGGAGAATATTTCCTGCACATGGAAGCGGACTCAGCGAGCGGCAGCCTGCTCACGACAGTCAAGGGGGTAGACATAAGCAAAACGCCCATTTTGAGATGGCGATGGAGGGTGGACACTTTTCCGGATGGAGGAGACGGCAGGGAGAAAAAGAAAGACGACCAGGCTATAGGCATATATGTCGGTTCGGGAAGCATGCTTAGCAATAAGAGCGTATCATACAGGTGGGACACAGATACACCGGCCGGTGCCGAAGGTGAAGCCGTTTACGGAGGCGGGATAGCAAAGATCAAATGGTATACAGTGCGTAACGAAAAAGATCCTGAAAGCGGCCAGTGGGTAGTCGAGGAACGTAACGTGGCAAAAGATTTCAGGGAAGCGTGGGGAAATGATCCCGGGAAAATATATTTGAGCATTACGTGTAACAGCCAGTATACCGGGACAAAAGCGGCGGCCGATATAGCGTGGATAGAATTTCTTACCCTTCCGGAAACAGGGGAGAACAAACCGTCCGGGGGCAAGGAATGATAGAACTTTTTGTGGCGGCCTTTATCGCGGGGATCGTGCTTGGTGCCCCGGTCGGTCCCGCGGGCGCTATGGTGGCGGACGCCGCGCTCGCGAACGATAAAAAACGGCTTAGAATGACGATATTCGCGGCAGTGGCGGCGGACAGTCTGCGCGCTTTTGTGATTAGTTTCGCGGCAATTCCCGTTACCAATTTTCTCAAAGAACATGAAAAGTTTTTTAATATAGCATCCGGAGTGGCCATTATTTTGCTGGGAATGTATATGGGGATAACCGCTTTGGTCTCAAAGGGAGAGCTTCCGGACATTAAAGAGAAGGATCCCGGCAAAGGGAAGTTCTTCGGGGCTGCCGTTCCTTCTTTATCTATTTTTTTGATAGCCTTGTTTCATCCGGGAAGTATTGCCGCGTTTCTTTTTGTGACGGCGCTTTTCTCGATGAAGATAACTGCTTTTTCAGAGCACAGAATGGTTTTTGTAACAGGCATCGCCGCGGGATCACTTGCGGTTTTTAGCCTTGCGGGAGCGCTGTTCTGGAGGATCCGGGAAAAGGCCGATAAGTCCGTCCACTATTTTCGTTACGGGATAGCTACCGTGATCTGCCTGGCAGGAGTGTATCTGCTTATTAAATGATCCGACATAAGGAGTGAACTATGATACAGGATTTCCCACAAGACATAACGAACCCTGCGGTTCTTGCGGAAACAGACCGTTTTCTGGTCAAGCTTGCCGAGAACCATGAGGAAGTCGAAAGAGCTCAAAGACTGAGATACAAGGTCTTTAACCTGGAGCAGGGCAGGGGACTCGAAAGCGCGGGAAAATACGGTATAGATTTTGACGAGTTTGACGAATATTGCCTCCACCTTCTGGTCGTGGATAAAAAGGAGGATACGGTAGTGGGGACCTACAGGCTGCATTTGGGGTCGGTGGCGAACTCAGCGAAAGGGTTCTATTCGTCCAGGGAATATGAGATAAAAGGGATATACAAAATAGCCGATAAATGTCTTGAGTTAGGAAGGACGTGTATATCTCCCGAATACCGCAACGGCACAGCGATCGTGCTTTTATGGAGCGCCATATATGATCTTTTGGCGAGGGCCGGACTATCGTACATGCTCGGCTGCGTAAGCCTTGAGGGGACCGATCCCAGAACGGGATGGGGTATCTACGAATATCTTAAAGATAGCGGGAAGGTTTGCGAGGAGTATTCCGTAAAACCGCGTCCCGGGTTTAAATTAAAGCGCCCTTCGCCGAAGGATATGGAAAAGATGCTTGAGAATAAAGAAAAGATCAGAAAATCTATACCGCCCATATTCAAGGGATATCTCCGAATAGGCGGACAGATATGCGGCGAACCGGCTTTTGACAGGGAATTTGGGACGATAGATTTTTTCATCATAGTAGATGTTAATAAAATGCCGGAGCGCTACGTAAAGCACTTCAAACACGGAAGGATGTGATCTTACCGGGATGAGGCTTATAAGACGTGTTTACAAACTGATCGCTATTGTAATATGGTTTTTTCTTGTAGCGGCCGTAACGCTTCCGTACCAATTCGGGGGATGGAGGGGCAGGAAAAAAATAAGCCGTCTGGCTCAGCTGTGGACGAAAGGTGTCGCGAAGATAATCAATCTAAAAGTGAAGATAGTCGGGAAAACTCCCGATGTATCTTCGGGTCTTGTGGTCTCCAATCATCTGGGTTATCTGGACATAATCACGCATGGAACGATGTTTCCTCTCAGGTTCACTTCTACGACAGCGATAGATAAATGGCCGATCATAGGAAGCATTGTTGCTTCAAGCCAGCCGATATTGGTCGACCGTGATTCCCGTTTGGCGTCCAGAAAAGCTCTGCGTGATTTTGCCAAGACGGTCAAACGCGATATGTACCTCATAGTATATCCGGAAGGGACGAGCACCGACGGTAAGAGCGGTATTCTCCCGTTCAAGTCCACGCCCTTTGAAGCCGCCGCATGGGGGGATATACCGGTGATACCGATCCTGACCCGATACGCGGAAGTTCCCGGCAGGCCGACGGTATGCTGGTATGGAGATATGACGCTTATGCCGCATCTGTGGCAGATACTCGGTTTTGCTTCGATCGAGGTGGAAGTCCGGTTACTGGACCCGGTATTCCCCGAAGGCCGTTCAAGAAAAGAACTTGCGGCAGCCGTTCATGAGTATATGGCTAATAGCTATAATGAGCTCTAGTACCTCCTCATTTTTAACATGGCTAGTTTCGACCAGGAACGTCATTCCCGCGTAAGCGGGAATCAAATGGAAGGCAAAATATTTTTATTTGATCCCGGATATTCGCCTTCGGCGAATTCCAGGATGACGGCAGCCAGCAGCTATCACTTACGACTCCTTTGATCGCGTCCCTAATAAAGTATTGAAAATCAGCGGACGTATATGATATCATGGTGGATGTCGCCGCCGCTGGCGGATATCCCACAGATTTAATTACTTATCGCGTAAATAATACTATAAGGACGGAACACCCATGAAAGTAAGCTTAGCAGGATATAATGTCGATACATCGGTTCTCAAGGAACTTGAGGATAAGGCAGGCAAGAGGGAAGATATAACCCCTGAAGTCATTTCGGCGGCTTACGCCCGTATCAGCCGTGACCCCAGGCCGATAGACGAAATAAGAAAAGACGCCCGTAAAGAAGTGGAGAAATCCCGCAGATCTAACACAAGTATAATATTCAAGATGGGCCATCATTCCGTCGCGGAACACGCGGTCTTTAATCTGGATATCATAGGGGTGTCACGCCTTGTGATGGAAGAAGTGGAGAAGTTCAGGCTGTGCGCTTATACGGAAAAATCGCAGAGATATATAACTCTCGATAAGGATTTTGTCATACCCGCTGAGATCAAGGGAACTGACCTTGAGAAAGTGTTTACGGGCATGGTGCACGAGCAGAACGAAGCGTACGCGAAGCTTTTAGTTAAGCTGCAAAAGCATGTATTCGAAAAATATTCCGACCTCGCGGCGGATCCCAAAAAACATAATATGCTCGAAGGTTGGGCCAAGGAGGACGCAAGGTACATCACATGTCTTGCTACCGAAGCCCAGGTCGGACAGACGATAAACGCGCGCAACATGGAACTTCTTCTCCGGAGGTTCGCGTCGCATCCGCTTGCCGAAGTGAAGGAACTCGGCAGGGCCCTTTATCGCGAAGTAGCCGAGGTCGCGCCGTCGGTTGTTATTTTCAACGAAGCTAACGACAGGGATCTTTTGACTTATCCGGAACTCAAAGAGCTCGCCGCCAATGTGGCTGTTGAACCGTCTTCTATCACCGAGGGAGAAGTGGAACTCTCGGAGTATACGCCTTCGGGTGATGATGTTATCGCCGCGTCGCTCTTACATGTGTCTTCAGATCTCTCTTATCAAGAGTGCAAGGCCGCGGTGAAAGGCATGCCTCTTGACCAGAAACGCGAGATCTTCAAGGCGGCCTGGCGAAATATGCAGTTCTACGATTCCATGCTCAGGGAGTTCGAGTACGCTAACCTGACGTTCAATATCGTTCTCTCATCCGCCTGCTTTGGTCAGCTTAAAAGGCATCGCATGGCGACAATAACGTCCCAGGAGTATGACCCGTCGCTGGACATCACTGTTCCGGAGTCGGTAAAAGAGATAGGGATGGAACCGTACTTCAGGGAGATAGCCGACAAGACAGTCGAGGCATATGAGAAGATAAAAGCGGAAAGCCCACTGGCTGCACCGTATGTCCTCACGAACGCCCACAGAAAAAGAGTTCTTATCAGGGTCAACGCGAGGGAACTCTATCACATATCGCGCCTGAGGGAGGACGCCCACGCGCAGTGGGATATCCAGAACATATCGCGTATGATGACCGCCCGCGCGAAAGAGGTGATGCCACTTACTTTCGAGTTCGCCGGCGGAAAAGACAGGTATAACGATATTTACCAGAACATTTACGGCCAGATGCCGAAGGTAATAGAGGCCGTTCTCCCGGGAGCGCGCAAGATAAAGTGAGCGTTGATACCGTAAAAAAAAGTGTATACACACCTGATTCCTCTTCCATCTACAGGAACATAACAGAGGACCTTTCTATTGAGGTCGGCCCCGTTGTAAGCACCGTGGAGCTTCTACTCGGGGGCGGTACCGTACCTTTTATCGCCAGGTACAGAAAAGAAAAAACCGGAGGCCTGGATGAAAGAAAGATCCGGGCCATACAGGAAAAACTGCATTATTACGCCGACCTTGAAAAACGCAAAGAGACAGTTCTGAACACGATAGATTCACAGGGTAAGCTTAACCCCGCGCTTAAGGAAAAGATCATTAAGTGCAGGGATAAGAACCGCCTTGAAGATATGTACCTCCCGTACAAACCGAAAAAGAACACCAAAGGTTCCCTCGCTCGAGAGAAGGGACTGGGTCCGCTGGCGGGTATTATTATCAAGCAGGAGGAGACCGACAAAACGCGGGAAGAGATATTGAACGCTTTTGTAGACCCTGTCAAAGGCGTAGAGACAGCCGAAGACGCTCTCGCCGGAGCCGTTGATATTGTGGCGGAATTTATCGCCGAGAATGCCGAGATACGCGGCAAGCTCAGAGATCTATTCGAAAAAAAAGGGATGATAGTCACTAAGGTCCGGAAAGAATGGGACGGAAAGAAATCCAAATTTGAAAAGTATTATAATTCCCGTGAATATATCAAAGATGCGCCGGCGCACAGGCTGCTCGCGATAAGAAGGGGATCCACGGAAAAGGTCATCTCCTGGAAAATAGAGATGGATAAAGAAGAAGCGGTGGGCTATATATCGTCGCGCGCCGTTATCGACAAGACCTTTGTCCTGATAGAAGGCATATGGGCCGCTATTGACGCGGCATATACCAAGATAGCCGTTTCTCTGGAGTTTGAGGTCTTTTCCAAAAGGCTGCAGGAGGCCGAGGCTGAATCTATCGGGGTGTTCTCTAAGAATCTCCGGAACCTTCTCCTGGAAGCTCCCGCGGGGCACAAAATTATAATGGGAGTGGATCCCGGGTTCAGGTCAGGCTGTAAGGTGGTGGTCATAGACAATTACGGCCATTTCCTGGAATATATGCCGATATTCCCGCATCCGCCGCAGGAATATATAAAGGACTCCGTGGAAACCATAAAAAAATTCCTCAAGAAATACAAAATAGATCTGATAGCCGTAGGTAACGGTACCGCGTCAAGGGAGACCATGTCTTTTGTGAAGAACACCATAAAGGATACCCCGTACAAGGAAGTCAAAGTTATCAGTGTCAGTGAAGCGGGAGCGTCCGTGTATTCCGCGTCAGAAGTGGCTATAGACGAATTCCCGGACCTTGACGTCACTGTCAGGGGAGCTATCAGTATCGCTCGCCGTCTTCAGGATCCGTTATCAGAGCTGGTGAAGATAGACCCGAAATCCATCGGGGTGGGTCAGTACCAGCATGATGTAAACCAGTCGCATCTTAAACGATCCCTGCAGTCGATGGTAGAATCATGCGTTAACTTTGTCGGAGTAGAGCTCAACACGTCTTCAAAAGAGCTGCTTTCTTACGTCGCGGGGATAGGCCCTTCACTCGCCAAAGAAATAGTGAAGTACCGCCAGGGGAACGGGCCTTTCACTCAAAGAAAAGATCTCCTGAAAGTGTTCATGCTCGGGGATAAGGCTTTCGAGCAATGCGCGGGATTCCTGAGGATCAGGAACAGCAAGGAGGCTCTTGATAATTCCGCTATACATCCGGAAAGCTATCATATCGTGAGGAAGATGGCCAAGGACCTCGATGTCCCTGTCGAGAAACTTATCGGCAGCGCCGACGATATCTCAAAGATAAACCCGGAAAAGTACGTTACCGAAGATGTTGGGCTTCCGACTCTCGAGGACATAATAAAAGAGCTCAAAAAACCGGCCCTTGATCCGCGCAATGAGTTTAGCAGCATAGAGTTCGAGCAGGACGTGACAGAGATCGAAGACCTGAAACCGGACATGAAACTTTTCGGGAAAGTCACTAACGTCACCAATTTCGGGGCTTTCGTAGATGTAGGAGTGCATCAGGACGGCCTCGTACATATATCCAACCTGAGCAGCAAATTCGTAAGAGATCCGCACGAAGTGGTATCCGTAGGAGATAAAATAAGGGTGAGGGTGATCTCTGTGGATATTGAACTTAACCAGATAGACCTTGAGAAGATCTGACAGAGGGAGTTATTTAGCGGCGGTTTTCTCGAGCTCTTCCCTGAAAGAAAAAACAAAACAACCCGGCAGTTTGATGACCTCGTTAGTCTCGGGATGGATGCGGTAATGATGAGTCAGGCAGTATGGCATCTTATCCCAGATATAATTGAACTTATCCGACCCCAGAAGGTAGAAGAGTTCTATTTTTCTGCCGAAAAATTCCGCCTTGAACTTTTTCATAGTGAACCCGGCCTTTATGAGTTCCCCCAGAGCCGAGAAGAGGTTGCCTTTATTGAGGTAGGCGAATATCATAAAGAAATATACCGGGATAAAATACAGGTAAACGAGCGCTTTCCAGAGTATCCTGCCCGCCAGGGTTCCAGCCAGGCGTGTTTTTACGCGATCGACTTTTTCCGCGAATTTTCCGGCGTGCCTGCCGAGGGCATATACCTTTTCATCGGCGTTTTTAACGAAAAAATCCACAACGGAGAAATATTTGCCGTCGTCTTTTTTCCACAAGAGCCCCATCTGTCCGCAGAAAGGGCTTGGCATCCCCGCCATCCAGCTATCGGCATCCAAAAGCCCCATACTTTTAAGAGGCCTTATCAGCGTGAAAAAAAGGCTTATTGAAACCGTGGCGACCTTTATACCCAGGTTATCGCGTAAGTAGTCCTCGATGCAGTCGCCCGTGAGGCGGTTCTCCGAAAGGTCGTCGTTCTCGTTTATCCGGCCGCAGTAGACTTCCGGAGACACCATTATTCTTTTTACAATATCGGAATTATCAAGAGCGAACTCGATCGCAGAGGGGATGTCCTCCACATTAAGGTCTCTCACGGCTGTTATCGAGAGTATGATCCACGCTTTGCCGTTCTCGCGGATGTTCTGGAGCGCTTTTCTGACGGAATCATAAGCTAAATAAGTTCCGCGGATCTCTTTGCAGGCCTCGCGATCGGTACCATCGAAACCAAGATAGAATTTTTTGATACCCGCGAGCTGAACTTTTTTGCAGAACTCTTTATCTGAAAGAGTTATACCATTGGTGGCAATAAACGTCCTTTTCATCAGGCCCTTGGACTGAAGCTTCTCGAGTATCCTGAAAAAATCCTTATGTATGGTAGGCTCGCCGCCTATCAGGATAACGTGGGTGCTCTTGTCCATATCGGCTATCGTGTCTATGATGCGGCACACGTCCTCGAACGGCATGTCCCGGCCTTTGCCCGCGGCGTCCGCGTAGCATACAGGGCAGCGCATATTACAGTTTGTGGTGATCTCGATAAAGGCGAGAGGGGATTTTTTGCTTACATGATCCGCGCATTTGAAAATGCCGCGTGAGCATTTTTCCATACTGCACTTGTTCGGCGCGGCATGGTCAAGAAGACTCATCCTGTCACGGAAAAGCTGAGCGTTAGAGGAGAGCATATCAACGACGACGCCGTCTTCGGCGCATTCCTTACGAAGGAACACCTTGCCGTTTTCTTCGTATATGCCGCCCTTGACCTGCTTATTGCATTTAGGGCAGAGCGCGTTCACTTCTCTATTTAACATTGTCCTCCACCTGAGGGGTATTTACGGCATCGGTTTCAAGGCCTTTAGTGTACCCGTCCTTATTGTAAGCTACAGCCATATCTTTCATTATGACGTTCTTATACTTTTCCCAGATACAGAAGGGGATACTCCTTATGCTGTCAGTAGCTGCGTCTATGTAGGCAAAACATGAAGAGCATTTCTCAAGACGTTCGCTTTCGACGGTACAGTCATCTTCGAAGGGGAGCAAGAGCACCTGCAGTATGCCTTTTATCCGGGTCTGCGCTTTTAGGACATCCTTGAACTTCTTTCCCGTAAGGAGGGAGCCGAAGAAACGCGTCCATTTCCAGAACGCCTGAAATCCTTTCGCGCCGACTATAGCGCCCATATCAGCGTGTTTTATAAAAACGCCCGCCACTGAAAGTGAAAGCATAGCTTTTCCCCAGGCTCCGGTGGGTTTTTCGAGATATTGTCGTCCTTTTTCATCAACTTTTCTTATATCATTTACCCAGGAGAGTGCGTCGTATTTAAGATAAGTGTTCAAAGATACGTATTTTTCACCGTTGGAAACA
>CAZUYM010000042.1:5101-9864 GCA_964624805.1 uncultured Planctomycetia bacterium | reverse complement strand
CTTGGAGTAGTAGAGATAAGCGCAGCGATAGAAAAAGCCAGGGCAAGCGATCTGGACCTTGTAGAAGTTTCCCCAACTTCGGATCCGCCCGTATGCCGGATAATGGATTACAGCAGGTTCAAGTACGAGCAGGAAAAGAAAAAGAAAATAGCCAAGAAGAAGCAGCATGTAACGCACATGAAGGAGATCCGGTTTAAGATCCAAATTGAAGAACATGACTATCAGGTCAAGATGAAGCGGATAAAAGAATTTTTAGAGAAAAAAGATAAAGTCAGGGTGTCTCTCAGGTTTCGCGGCCGGGAGAACGCTCACAAAGAGCTGGGCAGGGAACTGCTTCATAGGGTGGCCAACGACGTCTCGGCTCTGGGAGAAATGGAAACTGCCCCGAAGGCTTTGGGTAGGACAATGGTAATGACTATTGTCCCGAAGATCTAGTCGGGCAACAAAAAAGGAAGCAAGGAGAAGTTATGCCGAAACTGAAGACACATAAAGGGACAAAAAAACGCTGCAAGGTCACCAAATCGGGTAAGGTAAAGAGGCAGAAAGAAGGCGCCAGACATATCCTTACGAAAAAGTCACGTAAGCGCAAGCGGTCGCTTAAAAAGGCCACCACCGTAGACAAAACGGTCGAAAAGAAAATAAGAACCCTTCTGCCATACGGTTAAGGCCAAAAGGCCCGGCGGATAAATACCTTAAAAAGGAGAAAAAATGTCTAGAGTAAAACATGCGACCAGTTCGCTTAAGAGAAAGAAAAAAGTACTTAAAATTGTTAAAGGGCAAAGAGGCGCGAGATCCAAGCTGCTGAAGACGGCGAAGGAAGCAGCGCGCAAGAGCCTGATAGCGAATTATATCGACAGGAAAAAGAAAAAACGGAACTTCAGAGCACTCTGGATCTCAAGAATAACCGCGGCCTGCAGGGCGCAGGATTTCTCTTACAGCAAGTTCATGGCCGGATTGAAAAAGGTCGGCATAGAATTGAACAGAAAGATGCTGTCGGAGATCGCGGCGAAAGATGATAAAGGGTTCAAAGCTCTTATAAAAAAAGCTAGAGCATAATCAGGCCTGGGGCAAACCCCCGCAACTTTCGATCCCGACTTTAAAATAGACACTCTAAAGAAGGAAGAATAACGGATACAGGCATGGAAACTCTGGAAAGACTACTACAGATAGAGGAAGAATTCGGGAAAGAGGTCGAAGGATGCGTAGACCTCCAGGTCCTTGAAGATATCAGGGTAAAGTATCTTGGCCGGAAATGCGAGCTTACCTCCATCCTGAGAGGACTTGCCGGACTGGATGCGGAAGAAAAAAAAGAAGTCGGCAAAAAGGCGAACATCCTGAAGAACAGGATGAACACCGTAGTGCAGGAAACCCGGGAACGCCTTGAAAGAGCTCCTGCCGAAGGCGCGCGGGCGGTAGATGTGACCATGCCGGGGATCATGCCGAAGGTAGGCACGCTGCACCCTCTTACGCAGGTTACGAATAGAATAAACGAGATCTTCGTATCCCTGGGGTTTCGCATCGAAGACGGACCGGAGATCGAGACCGAATTTTATAATTTTGAAGCCCTGAACATACCGCTTGACCACCCGTCACGAGACGCGTTCGATACTTTTTATGTTGATAACGAGCACGTACTAAGAAGCCACACCTCGAACGTCCAAATACACGTAATGCAGGAGCAGGCTCCTCCGGTACAGGCAATAATGCCGGGCCGTGTATACAGGCCGGACGCCGTTGACGCTACACACTCATTTATGTTCCATCAGGTGGAAGGCCTGATGGTAGATAAGGGTATAGAATTTTCCGACCTGAAAGGCGTGCTGTCGGTTTTTTGCCGAAGCATGTTCGGAGAAGATATCAAGATGAGGCTCAGGCCGCATTTTTTTCCGTTCACCGAACCCAGCGCGGAAGTTGATATATCATGCATAATGTGTAAAGGCAAAGGGTGCAGAGTTTGTTCCGGGAACGGCTGGCTGGAGATACTGGGCGCGGGTATGGTGGATCCGAAAGTCTTTGACGCGGTAGGATATGATCCGGAAAAATACACGGGATTCGCTTTCGGGATGGGCGTGGAAAGGATCGCCATGCTTCTGTACGGCATACAGGACATAAGACTGTTCTATGAGAACGATATCAGATTTTTGGAACAGTTTAAGTAGTCGCTAGTCTTTAGTCGTTAGTTGACAGGGGTGCAAGGAGAAGAAAATTGGATTTCAGATGTTAGATGTCAGATATCTACAATCTGTAATCTGTAATCCACAGAGAAAACGTGGTTTAGACTATGAAAGTTACTTATAACTGGCTTAAACAATATGTGGACATAAAGGAGACTCCGGAGGAGCTGGCCAAAGGGCTTACTATGGCCGGTTCGGAAGTCGAGGGCATAGAGGATGCCGGAGGAGAGAAAGTTCTGAGTTTTGAAATAACCTCCAACCGCCCGGATTGTCTTAACGTTATCGGACTAGCAAGGGAAGCATCGGCAGTTTTTGACAAGGACCTCAGGTTGCCGGAGATGTGCGCACCCGAGGCCGTTGATGAGGGCCCCGCGGTAGAGTGTGTCATTAAAAGCAAAAAACTATGTCCCCGGTATACCGGAAGAGTGATCAAGGGAGTTTCCGTAAAACCTGCCAGCGGTCCGATAAAAGATCCGATAATCGCTCTCGGGATGAGATCGGTCAACAATGTGGTGGACGTGACCAATTTTTGTCTTATGGAGATGGGCCAGCCCATGCATGCTTTCGACCTGGATAAGATAAAAGGCGGCAAGATCATCGTGAGGGAAGCCGTAAAGGGCGAAAAAATAACCACCATTGATGGCGAGAAAAGAGAGCTTGAGAAGGGGATGCTGGTTATAGCTGATAGCGACCGGCCGATAGCCGTAGCCGGCGTGATGGGAGGCAAGGATACGGAGGTAACGGAATCGACTAAGAATATTCTTCTTGAAAGCGCTTATTTCGATCCGTTGTCAGTCCGAAGGACAGCCAGAAAGCTGGGGCTTTCGAGCGATTCAAGCTACAGGTTTGAAAGGGGAGTTGATAAAGGAATGGTCGGCCCCGCGTCAGACAGGGCAGCCATGCTTATAGCGAAAGAGACCGGAGGAAGCATCTGCGGTTTTGTTGATGAAGGGGAAGCCTCGCCACAGGAGCCGGAGATAACGTTTGATATCACCAGGGCGGGAGAAGTTCTGGGCGTACAGCTTGAGCGGGATCAAGTCGAAAAGATCCTGAAGAGGCTGGGGCTTAAGATCCTGGGAGAGGATGGGGCAGCTCTTACGGTGCAGGTGCCTTCTTTCAGGGAAGACCTCACGAGGTCTATAGATCTGGTAGAAGAAGTCGCGAGAATATACGGTTACGATAATATCCCGGCGAGAGTGAACAAGCTGATCCCCCAGATAGAAAGAAAGAAGAGGGCTCGCCTTGTCCTTGAGAAGATCAGGCAGCTGTTGATGAGCGCGGGGCTGAACGAAATAATGACCTATGACCTTATCTCTGAACCAGCGGTGGAAAGGTTCAGGGCTCTATCCGACGAACCCGTACAGCTCAGCAATTATCTTTCAGAAGAACACCGATATCTTACCCCGCAACTTTTAGACGGCATGCTAAAGTCGATCTCCTGGAACCTCAACAGAAAGAACCGGGATCTGGGGCTGTTCGAGATCGGGAAAATATACGCCCACGGAAAAGGGAAAGGGCGTTACTCGGAAATTGATACATTGTGCATCGCCCTCACTGGAGCTCTCAGAAAAAACTGGGTCGAAGGGGAGAGGGAAGTGAATATCTTCGATCTCAGGGGGGTGACGGATCTCTTCTTGCGCAGGCTTCACCTTGAGCCTGTATTTGAACCCCGGCAGATGGAAGGTTTCTCGGCATCAGCGATGATGAAATTGTGGGGCTCAGACAAAGAGATCGGTTTTGGCGGGGAGATCAGCAAGAAAATATTAAAGGACTATGACATAGACTATCCCGTATATCTCGGCCAGATAAAACTGGACGAAGTGCTGGAGAGCGCGGTTCTGGAGAACCATTACAGGGAGATCCCGAAATTCCCATTTTCGTCAAGGGATGTCTCCATACTGTGTGACGAAACGGTTATTGCCGGAGCTCTTTACGATGCGATGGCCGCTACAGAGGAAGACCTCGTGCAGGATATAGAGCTCGTCGATGCTTACAGGGGAGAGAAAATACCGAACGGCAAGGTAAGTTATACGTATTCTATAAAATACGGTCTACCGACCAGGACCCTCACCGACGAGGAGATCGAGTCTGTTCATGACAGGCTGAAAAACACACTACAGAAAAACTTTGATATATCTTTTCGATAGCGCCTTGAGAGCCCGTGCAGTACGCAGATGCCGGGCATATTCTTCTCGTACGCCACACATGATTACATCACGGAGAATAGCGGACATGAAACCGGCTTACAGAAGGGCGCGTGGACAAAAACTGAATATCGCTCTTTTTATGGTCGAAATAAATTCTTGGCTATGGCAAAAACAGGATGTATACTTGAAGGGTACAGATTCTGTTGGGTTCGTAGATGGATTTGTGAGAATTTGACCAACACTATCGTTTTGGGAGTCTAACTTTGGCGTTCTTTAGGGGGCGCCAGGAGGGCACCCACCTGGTTTACCAGGTCGATTATTCTCGATTTGTTTACGGCTTGATGGAGCAGGGCCGGATTTCGATCCGGCCCTGTTTTTTTAATGAGCACATCATTTGGCGGAAGAAGGAAGCCAAATGATAAGTGCGAATTAATCCTGAGCG
>CAZUYM010000042.1:0-5001 GCA_964624805.1 uncultured Planctomycetia bacterium | reverse complement strand
GAGGACGTAGGACGAGCCGAAGGATCTCAGGAGAGATTCCTCGACCCCCTTCCGCCTCCGCCGATCTGTTTATGTGTTATTTGGCTTTGGCGGACAAGTCGGTCGGCTCCGCCTTTGCCGAACTGTTCTGGGATTATTAGGCTACGGCGGACCGCGCACTCGGAATGATAAACGGTTTTTTTTATGACTAACAGGGGAAAAGATGGACCTTTTTGAAAATAAAACGGAAATGGTAAATGACGCGCCGCTGGCGGCACGGATGTGCCCGGTTGAGATGGAAGATTTTGCCGGGCAGAAACATATCGTCGGCGAAGGCAATCTGCTCCGAAGAGCCATAGAAGCCGATCGCTTAAGCTCCGTCATATTTTACGGCCCGCCGGGCGTGGGGAAGACCGCGCTTGCTATGGTGATATCAAAAAAGACCGGCGCCTCTTTTGTCAGGAAGAACGCGGTATCCAGCAATGTCGCTGAAATGCGGAAAATAATCGAGTCCGCGAAAAAGTTCAAAAAAATGGACGGACGCAGGACCATCCTGCTTCTCGATGAGATACACAGGTTTAACAAGGCGCAGCAGGATGTCCTTCTTCCGGAAGTCGAACAGGGGAGCGTTATCCTTATCGGGACGACTACGGAAAACCCTTTCTTTACAGTGAATTCGGCGCTTATCTCACGTAGCCAGGTCTTTGAGTTCAAAAACCTCGAAGAAGAAGACATAATATTCCTGATGAACAAAGCCCTTAAAGATAAAGAACGCGGTCTGGGCGAAGAGAACGTAAGTATTGACGATGCCGCGCTTGCTCATCTGGCGAAAATATCGGATGGTGACGGGCGAAAAGCTCTTACTGCTCTCGAAATAGCCGTGAGAACGACCGCCCCCGGAAAGAATGGCGAAATAAAAATAACGCTTAAGGAAGCGGAAGAGTCGATACAGAAAAAGGCTGTTGTGTACGACCGTGACGGCGACGCTCATTATGATGCCGCCAGCGCGTATATTAAAAGTATGCGAGGGTCTGATCCTGATGCTGCTTTGTACTGGCTGGCGAAGATGATCGTGGCCGGGGAGGATCCCCGGTTCATTGCGCGCCGTCTCGTGATCTGCGCGTCCGAAGACGTTGGCAATGCCGACCCGCAGGCGCTGGTGGTAGCGAACGCTGCTATGCAGGCTTCGGAATTCATAGGTTTCCCGGAAGCGAGGATACCGCTCGCGCAAGGCACGGTGTACGTGGCGTGCGCTCCCAAGAGTAACGCGTCATATATGGGGATAGACAGCGCCATAAGTGACGTTGAAGGCGAAAGGACGCAGGAAGTCCCGGATCATCTGAAAGACTCTCATTATTCCGGCGCCAAAAAGCTTGGCCATGGGGAGGGGTATAAATACGCGCATTCGTATGACGATCATTATGTCGAACAGGAATATATGAGGGCGAAGAAGAAATATTATATACCCACAGAAATGGGATATGAAAAAAAGATAAAAGGGTGGCTGGAGCATTTGAAGGGACAAGGGGAGCAGTAAAAGGGGCGCAGGTCTTAGGTCTTGGGTGTTGGGTGTTAGGCGTAAGGGACGTCATTCCCGCGGAAGCGGGAATCAAATAGAAATAATGATTTTCATGAGATCCCCGCTAAGAACATGCGGGGATGACGGGCGATGTTTCAGCAAGTGTACGCAACACAAAATTGGAGTTCACGATGAAAACTAAAGCAATAGCAATGGTGTCCGGCGGGATAGACAGTCTTCTCGCGGCCAAGATCATACAAGAGCAGGGCGTAGAGGTGCAGGGCGTGGCGTTCGTCATGTCGGCGGCCTCGACGGACATAGACAAGACCGCCCGCAGTATACGCGCCGCCAGCGAAGAGGCGGGGATCCCCATAAGGGTCATAGACATATCCGAAGAATTTTTATCCGTTGTCGGGAAACCCAAGTATGGTTATGGAGGCAACATAAACCCGTGTATAGATTGTAAGATCTTCATGCTTAAAAGAGCTAAAGAGATCATGGAAGCCGAAGGCGCAAGCTTTATTATAACGGGTGAGGTTCTGGGGGAGAGGCCGATGTCACAGAACCGAAAATCTCTGGATCTTATACAGGAACAGTCCGGAGTCGGGGGTTATCTTCTCAGGCCCCTGTCGGCAAAATTGATGGAAGAGACTATTCCTGAAAAGGAAGGGTTGGTTGACAGGGAGAAATTATTAGATATACAGGGCAGGTCCAGAAAACCGCAGCTTGCGCTTGCTAAACATTACGGGATAAAAAAGTTTTCACCTCCGGGAGTAAGCTGTCTTTTAACGGATCCGCTTTTCGCGGCAAAAGTGAAAGATCTTATTAAAGCGGGGCTTCTTGACTTGCACAATATCTCGCTGCTTAAATTCGGCCGGCATTTTCGTCTTGCTCCCGGAACGAAAGTCATTGTCGGACGGGACGAAAAAGATAATGAGGGATTAGAGGCTTGCAAAAAAGAGAATGAGACCGCGTTATGGATGGAAAAAGACCCCGGGCCGTATGGTCTTCTTCAGGGCGCTCAGACGCCGGAAAATATAGAGAAAGCCGCGTCTCTGGTGGTGAGTCATTCTAAAAACAAAAAGGGCGTCTCTATCGAAGTTCAGCTTCTAGAGGTAGGGAAGGAAGTACGTACAATTCTCGCCGATCCCATCGGAGAGAAAGAGATAGAACAGCTCCGCGTATAGGTAAACCGCATGAAAGAAGAAGGCAAAATAATCAAAATAGAGGGTTCCGAGGCTGTCATCGAGGTGTCTCCGCAGGAGGCATGCAGTAAATGCTGCAGCTGCGGAGCGGCCAGACCAAGACGCGTCACGGTAAGCTCTGATAAAACGGCAGGATTGAGCGTGGGAGACATAGTAGAGGTGGAAGTCGACACATCCTCCATGATGAAGGTATATATACTTATATACGGAATACCTCTTGTAGCTTTTCTTGTCTCAATATTCTCACTTTATCTCGTATCATCATCACCGCTGGTCAGCTTTGGCGGCGCTATTCTCGCCACAGTCATAATCTATTTATTTATAGGTAGATATATGCGATCCCGTCCCGGATTCTCTCCCGAGATCTGCGCGAAGAGGGATTAAAGAGCAGGAAATAGTCCGCAGACCACAGTCGATGAACCACCTGCCAGATCAAATCCAAATGTCAAAATCCAAAACCCAAAAGAAATCCAAATGACAAAACCCAAAAGTAGCGTTCCTTTTGGATTTAGGGTTTTAATGATTCCCTTGGATTTTGTGCTTAGGATTTTGGATTTATATATCAGGCAGTATCTAATTCCCAAACCGCACTTTTTAAGTATTTGTATGCAAAGGGCTTGCGCGTGTAAACTAAACAAAAGTAAGCTCTATCTGGTTGCAGTGGGGAGTATCGTAGGGTAAACTTTAGGTGTAGGGAGAGTATGGAAAGCTAAACCAAATAGATATAGAAAATAGCAAGCAAGGTTGCGAATATATAAAAATCCCACCGGCTTCGCGGACAGCGGAGGGTGCGGTTTAAAAAACCCGGTCTTAGGATCGGGTTTTTTAATGGGTAAAAGAGCGGGTATAGCGTATAGTCGACGGACGACGGACCACCTGCCAGATCAAATCCAAATGTCAAAATCCAAAACCCAAAAGAAATCCAAATGACAAAACCCAAAAGTAGCGTTCCTTTTGGATTTAGGATTTTAATGATTCCTTTGGATTTTGGGCTTAGGATTTTGGATTTATATGTAAGACAGAAGGCAATTCACAACGTTTGTCGTTTTAAAGCTAGATTTGTCCTAATTTTGTGTCTGGACCTGTCCCCGACCCCCAGATACGTATAACGCTTCCGCCTTCCGCCTGCGCCGACCTGATTATATTGGATCTGGCTAAGGCGGATTATTTCACACCTATGATTTACTCGCATTTACATGTTCGTAAATCATGTGCTCAATAAAACTAACCTGGCGTCGTTGCGAGGAGCAAAGCGACGAAGCAATCTCTTTTGCGGAGATTGCCGCGTCGGAGCTCCGCTCCTCCTCGCAATGACGATTTTTATAGAGATCCTTCGCGTCGGTCGCTCAGGATTAAATTTTATCAGACAACTTACGTCGCTGCCGCTCCATAAAACGGGAGGTATAGAGATCCTTCGCGTCGGTCGCTTCGCTTCCTTCCGCCTTCGCCAAACTATTTAGGGCTTATTTGGCTACGGCGGACTTCGCGCTCAGGATTAAATCTTGTCAACCAACTTACGTCGCTGCCGCTCCGTAAGTCGGGACAAGATTTAACTTGACTTATTTAGTAAGGTATAATAATATGCTAAGCTCAAAGCGAAGAATTAATGCACAAACCAAAGGAGCATAAAATGGAAGAGAAAGTAAAAGCAGTCATAGAAAAAATAAGGCCGGCACTTCAGATGGACGGCGGGGACATAGAGCTGGTTGCCGTTGAGGGGAATGTTGTAAAAGTCAGGCTTACGGGCGCGTGCTCAGGCTGCCCCATGAGCCAGATGACGCTTAAGTCTGTCGTCGAGCAGAATATAAAGAAAGAGATACCGGAAATAGAGAGCGTAGAGGCGGTATAAACCGGAGGAACAAGAGTGCTTGTAACGACAAAAGCTTCATATGGAGTGAGAGCTCTTATAGATCTCGCTATAGTCCACGAAAGAGGGGAACCTCTTTCTATCCGCGACATAGCGAAGGAAGAAGGGATCTCAGGCGTATACCTGGAACAGATATTCAACTGTCTTAAGAAATGCGGGATAGTGCAAAGTGTACGCGGTCCGAAAGGCGGGTATATGCTGGCGAAAGATCCGTCAGATATAAGCGTTTATGACGCTATCGATTCTCTTGAGGGCGGAGTAGCGCCCGTGGGATGTTCTTCGGGAAGACACAACAAGACTGCCTGCAAACAGTCCGGGATGTGCGCGTCGAAAGAAGTGTGGGACGAAATAGCACGAAAGATACAGGAGACGATGGCGGGATATTCGCTTAAATATCTTGCAGATAAGGCGATCAAAAAAAATCCGTTTAA
>CAZUYM010000041.1:4755-9868 GCA_964624805.1 uncultured Planctomycetia bacterium | reverse complement strand
ACGCAGATAGGGAGCGGGGATTTGGGGAATTGAGAATAGGGAAAAGGGAACTGTAACAATTCACGATTCCCCAGTCCCCATTCACAAACAAGCGTTTAACTATGACTATTGATAAGACAAATATACGAAAGATACTGCTGATAACGCTCAGTAACCTGGGAGATATAATCCTTACTACTCCTGTGTTTAACAGACTTCATTTGGAATTTCCGAATGCCATTATTGATGTGATGTCCGGAGAACCCGGAAAAGAAATATTCCGGGATCACCCTGCGATAGGTACAGTAGATGCGGGGCGGAAAATGCGCACCTTCTCCGGTCGTGTAAAACAGGCGATAGACATCAGAAAAAAGAAATATGATCTCATTGTAGATCTCAAGAACCCTTTTATGCCTTTTCTCGCGGGAGCCCATATTCAAGCGAACCCCTCATTTTTCCCTGACAGAGAGAGGCATAAAGTGGAAGAGCACCTTCTAAAGCTTACGGGACTGGTAGATGATCCCTTGTCCGATATTAAGTTCTTTATACCCGTTATGCCGGATGAAAAAAGATATGCTGACAGTCTTGTTGGTGACGACTGGAAAAGGCTTGTAGTGATGAATCCGGGGGCCAAAAGTCATCTCAAAAGATGGGACGCGTTCAAATTCGCGAAGCTTACAGATATGATAGTTACTGAATTCAAAAGCAGGGTGGTGCTGGTCGGGTGTGAAGAGGATAGGGAGGTAGTCGGGAAAGTTATATCTTCAGTAACTACCCCTGTCGAGGACTTGTGTTCAAAGACGTCGCTGGGAGCGCTTGCCGAGCTTATGGCCGATGCGGATCTCGTTATCACCAACGACAGCGCGCCTCTGCATGTCGCAAGCGCGGTGAACACGCCTACCGTTGCCATTTTTGGACCTTCTGACGAAAAAAAGTACGGACCGTTATCTGAGCGGCACATAACGGTAACGCCGGAAGTACCGTGCCGGCCTTGCGAAAAGGCTCTTTGCGGCAAAGGACCCGATGAAGGATGTCTGGCGGATGTGGGTGTTAAGACTGTTTTTGCCGCGGTAAAAAAACTTTTATAAGCGAACGGATCATGGGCAGGATAGTTATAAAGCAGGGAAATATAACCGCCGAAAAGGTCGAAGTAATAGTTAATGCGGCTAATACCCGTCTTGCGGGGGGCGGCGGTGTTGACGGGGCCATACACGCAGCGGCCGGACCTTCGGTTTTGGAGGAATGCAAAAAAACAGGACACTGTAAGACGGGTGAGGCAGTCATGACTAATGCCGGAGAACTGTGCTCGAAAAAAATAATACATACCCCTGGTCCCGTATGGCATGGAGGAAAGTCCGGAGAGGCGGATCTTTTAAGGGCCTGTTACAGGAACAGCCTTGAGATAGCTAAGAGTAACAGCCTTAGAACGATCGCATTCCCCGCGATAAGTACCGGTGTTTACCGGTATCCGATTGAAGAAGCTACGAAGATCGCGATAATGACGGGAATGGAATACGCCGATGATTTTGAGAAAATAGTATACGTCTGTTTCTCCGCGGGCGATTTTGATGTATATAAACGGATATACGAAGAATTAAAATAGAGATATGGCGGATAAAAAACTGAATACCAAATACAAAATACTGAATACTGACGCGGCGCCCAAACGCATCCTGATAACCCGTACCGACCGTCTCGGAGACGTCGTCCTTTCAACGCCTGTGATAAGACATATGCGCAAGCTGTTTCCAGACGCCTACATCGCCTTTATGGTGAAACCATCCAACCGGGAAGTCGTCATTAACGATCCTTACCTTGACGAAGTTATTGTCTATGACAAATCTATGGAGCAGAAAAGCCTTTGGAATACCATCAGGTTCGCGCTTCGTCTAAAAAAGAAAAATTTCGATACGGCCATAGCTTTGCACCCTACCAACAGGGTGCATATTATGATGTTTGCCGCGGGGATACCAAGGCGTATCGGGTACAACCGGAAACTGCCGTGGCTGTTGACAGACAGAGTGCCGCATGAAAAACAGTCGGGAGAAAAGCACGAGGTGGATTTTAATTTTGAGCTCCTTAAAAACGCGGGATTTGATACCTCTAGGGCGGAAAGATCACCATATATCGTGACTTCAGATGACGATAAGCGCGTGGTTGATTCGGTGATCACGGACAGCGGTCTGGGTGACAATATCGTAGCGATTCACGCGGGAGCAAGCTGCCCGTCAAAAAGGTGGTCCCCTGAGAATTTCGCCTCGGTCGCGGATAAGGTAAGTGAAAAATATGGTTCGGATATAGTCCTGGTAGGTGGGGATGAAACTTCAGAGTTCAGCGGGGCCGTCATCGCGGGAATGAAAACAAAGGCGGTCGATCTCACCGGAATGCTTCTAGTGGGGGAACTGGCGGAATTTCTTTCGCGATGCCGTGGGTTCATATCAAATGATTCTGGACCGGGACATGTCGCGGTTGCCGTAGAGACGCCTGTTGTCGCTATCTTTGGAAGAAAAGATCCGGGGCTTTCTCCAAAAAGATGGGGACCTCTGGGAATAAAAAGCGTATTTTTACACAAAGATGTGGGCTGCCATGAGTGTCTCGCGCATGACTGCGACAAAGAATTCGCGTGTCTTTCAGCCATTACTCCGGAAGATGTTCTTTTAGCAGTGCGGGATATTTTCGGGAAATGATGATATCTTAGGGGCATTCAGATATTGTGAGCTTGCGGCAGCGCCTTAAAACGACTATAATGGTATTTGGTTATCAGGAACATCAATTGAAGGAGATAAGCATGGAAGAAAAACTGGAGTTCAATGTTAATGACAGCAATTTTAAAGAAGAGGTAATAGACGCTTCTCTTCCGGTTCTGGTAGATTTCTGGGCAGAATGGTGCGGTCCTTGCCGTATGGTCGCCCCGATGATAGAGGAGATCGCAAAAGAGTATTCCGGTAAGATAAAAGTATGTAAACTGAACGTGGAAGAGGGCCCGCAAACTGCCTCCACCTATGGTGTTATGAATATTCCCACTTTGATGATATTCAAGGGTGGAGAGGTCAAGGACAAGATCATAGGGGCTGTCGGTAAAGACAGCATCACTGCTAAGATAAACAATTTCATTTAAAGAGGTTAAGTAACTATCTCAACTGGCGGTCCTGGGGGTGCACATATATCCTACAATGTCGGGACCGCTTGTTTTATGAGGGACCTTCCTCAATATCCTTATTGAAATTGACATCTCCGGGAAATACGTGCTAAAATACCCGCTTATAATAGAATAATATTATTATAAGCGTAGAGATCCTGCCGTTTAGAACGTTTTTAATAAGGACATAATGGAGGGGGTAAGAATTGAAAAAATATAAATATTCCAGCCTGACGAACATCATAAAAAACTTTAAAAATAAAAAGCTTATGGTTATAGGAGATCTGCTTTTGGACCAGTTTATATGGGGGGACGTCTCCCGTATATCTCCGGAAGCTCCTGTGCCGGTGGTCTGGGTTCGTAAAGAGGAATTCATGCCCGGTGGTGCCTGTAATGTCGCCAATAACCTTGCCGAGTTGGGTGCGGACGTGTCCATGGTCGGGGTAGTTGGTGTCGACGAGAAAGCCGACATATTGAGAGAACAGCTCACTAAGAGGAACATCTCTACTGAGGGAGTTATATCTGACAGCGCAAGGCCGACCATCCTTAAGACGAGAGTTATAGCACATAATCAGCAGGTGGTCAGGATAGACAGGGAGAGTTTGGACACCCTGAGAATAAAACTCCAGGTAGCGATAATCGATTATGTAAAAGATAACATACGCAAATTTGACGGTATTATACTGGAAGATTACGGCAAAGGCGTGATAACGTCGGCACTTTTGGAAAAGATCATGCCTGTAGCAAAAAAATATAAAAAGATGGTTGCGGTGGACCCGAAGGAAGATCATTTTTCTTTCTACAAGGGAGTGAATGTCATCACGCCTAATCACCATGAGGCCGCTATGGCTGTAGGGTTTCCGCTTAACGACCCTGTTTCCCGGAAGAAAGCCGGTGAGCAGCTTCTTCGCAAGTTAAAGGCCCAGGTGATCCTGCTTACATTGGGAGAGGAAGGTATGATGGTGTTCGAAAAGGGGAAAACTCCCCAAAGGATACCTACCCTTGCCCAGGAAGTATTTGATGTCTCAGGCGCCGGGGATACGGTCATAGCTACGTACACCTTGTCCGTTATAAGCGGCGCTTCGCCGCTTGTAGCCGCACATATAGCTAACTGCGCGGCGGGTATTGTCGTAGGCAAGGTAGGGGTGGCCACGGTTAAAAAAGAAGAACTTTTGAGCAGATTGAAGATCGAGATAAAAAAGGTGGGAAAATGAAGATCGTAGCTGTCATCCCGGCAAGATGGAGATCCACGAGACTTAAAGGAAAAGTGCTGGCGGACATAAACGGTAAGCCTATGGTGCAGCATGTCTGGGAGAGAGTAAGCCGAGCTCATGAAGTAGACGAGGTCGTTGTGGCGGTGGACAGGGACAGGGTGCAGAAAGTGGTAGAATCTTTCGGAGGGAAGGCGGTGTACACATCTCCGGAACAGCCCTCCGGCACGGACAGGATAGCCGAAGTCGCTAATTCTATAGATGCCGACGTGTACATAAACATACAAGCCGACGAACCCCTTGTACACCCACTGATGGTGGACGAGCTTGCGCAGGTGTTTCAATATGAGCGTAACATACAGATGGCCACGCTCATAAAACGCATACACAAGAGAGACGAGATCTCTAACCCCAATGTTGTTAAATGCGTGGTGGACAGAAAAGGGTTCGCTTTGTATTTTTCGAGGAGTCCTATCCCGTATGTGCGAGAGGAAGAAAGTCAGGAAAGCTCTCTTGGGCATCACCCGGGCGACATAAGCGGCAGGTACTTCAAGCACGTAGGCATATATGCCTACACAAAGGATTTTCTCTTTACCTACACCAATCTTCCGAAATCTACACTGGAGTCTGATGAAAAGCTTGAACAGCTGAGGGTCCTTGAACACGGATACAAAATAAAAACGGTGGAGACGAGATACGATACCATAGGTGTCGATACACAGGAAGACCTGGAGATGGTGAGGGAGATACTTGCTCGCGGAGAAGGAGATAATAAGGTCTAGGT
>CAZUYM010000041.1:0-4655 GCA_964624805.1 uncultured Planctomycetia bacterium | reverse complement strand
TATTTATATTGGAGAATAACATGAAGACAAAAAAGATAAAAATAGGGAACATTACGGTAGGCGGGGGGAGTCCCCTGGTCTTAATAGCGGGACCGTGTGTGATAGAGTCCGCTGACAGTGTGTTAAGGCTTGCCGCGAAGATAAAAGAAGTGGCGGATAAAGCAGGGGTGCCTTTCATTTTTAAGGCCAGCTATGACAAAGCGAACCGTTCATCCGCGGGGTCCTTCAGGGGGCCGGGAATAGAGGAAGGTCTCGAGATCCTCTCTTCCGTTAAAAAAGAGCTCGGATTGCCTGTGCTGAGTGACGTTCACAGCGTGAGCGAAGTGGAGCGTGCCGCCGGAGTCCTCGATGTCCTGCAGATACCGGCTTTTTTGTGCAGGCAGACTGACCTGGTGGTAGAGGCCGCGAAAAGAGCTAAAGCATTGAATATCAAGAAGGGGCAGTTTATGTCGCCTCAGGAAATGAGCAATGTGGTAGACAAGGTCGAATCCGCGGGGGGGGAGAACCTCCTGCTTACGGAGAGAGGCACATTTTTTGGTTACAACATGCTGGTAAACGATTTTAGGGCCCTGAGTATCATGAGGGGAACGGGCTATCCGGTAGTATACGATGCCACACATTCAGTGCAGATGCCGGGAGGTAAGGGAACGGTTTCCGGAGGTCAGTCAGAATTTGTTATACCTCTTTCCAGGGCAGCGGTTGCCGTAGGGTGTGACGCGCTGTTTCTGGAAGTTCACGAAGAGCCCGGAAATGCTAAAAGTGACGGTCCTAATATGCTTGATCTTAAGGGGCTTGAAGAATGTCTTAGACAGGTAACAACAATAGAAAAGGCGGTTATAGGAGTATGAGTATTTCCAGGGCGAAGAAGGTCTTGATCAATGAAAGCAAAGCTATAGCCAAGCTTGCCGGACGGGTGGACGGGAAATTCGAAAAAATAATCAAACTCTTGGCCGGAATAAAAGGGCGAGTTATAGTGACAGGCATGGGGAAACCCGGTTTTATAGCCCAGAAAGTTTCGGCTACGATGTCTTCTACCGGAACACCTTCTCTTTATCTTCATCCGGCGGAAGCCCTTCACGGGGATCTGGGGCGAGTTACCGCCGAAGATGTGGTGCTGGCGTTCTCTAACAGCGGGGAGACCGAAGAGGTTATAAAGCTCATCCCCATCATCAAGAAAATAGGCGCAAAGATAGTCGCCGTTACGGGGAATTTGAAGTCTAGCCTTGCCGTGAACAGTGATTTTGTTATCGACAGTTCCGTGGATAAAGAAGCTGATCCGATGGGGCTGGCTCCTACAACATCCACCACGGTAATGCTTGCATGGGGTGACGCGCTGGCTGTGGCGCTTCTTGAGAAGAAAAATTTCAAACCGAAGGACTTTGCATTGTATCATCCCGGAGGGGCCCTGGGGAAACGGCTCTTGCTGAGGGTTGAAGATATAATGAGGCCCAAGGGGGAGACCCCGATAGTTAACGAGAATGCAAAAATAAAGGACGTTCTGCTTAAGATAACAAAGATGCATGCCGGTTGCGCGATCGTTGTGAACAGCAAAAAGAAACTTGTGGGGATATTTACCGATGGTGATCTGAGGAGATACTTTGAGGAAGGTGAGGACCTTCTTAAACGCAAGGTTAAAGAAGTGATGACGAAATCTCCGATAACTATAACGCAGGAACGTTTGGCAGCCGAAGCATTCGATATCTTGAGAGACAAAGAAATAGATGAAATACCGGTCGTGGATGCTAAGGGCCATCCTGTGGGGATCCTGGACGTGCAGGATATTTTAAAAGCAGGATTGGTATAGAGAAGCAGGTCTAGGTCAAGGTTAAGGTCAAGACTGGACCTCGACCTAAACCTCGACCTTAAACTGAGAGGATTAATATGATCGACAACTATTCTCCCGATATTATCGAGAGGGCTAAAAAAATAAAGATCCTGGTTCTTGATGTGGATGGAGTTCTTACCGACGGCAGGATAATATACGGTAACTACGGAGATGAGATAAAGAATTTTGATGTGAACGACGGACTTGGCATATTCCTTATCCGCAAGGCGGGGATAAAATGCGTGGTCCTTACGGCCAAAGCGTCACGCGTCGTAGCCAAAAGGACAAAAGAACTGAGAATAGATAAATTGTATCAGGGGTTTCACTATAAGATAGACGCTTTAAGAAAAATAAGAAGAAAATTCAGAGTAACGGATGACCAGATATGTTTTGTAGGGGATGACCTCATAGATATCCCCGTACTGAAGAGAGTGGGGCTGGCGGTATCTCCACCGGGAGCGGTGGAGGAAGTAAAACCCTTTTCTCATTTTATTACGAAAAACTCCGGAGGCAGGGGCGCGGTCAGGGAAGTCTGTAATTTCCTGCTAAAAGCGCAGGGTAAATGGGACGAAGCAACCAAAAGGTATTTTAACGATTAGTGATATGTATACGGTAAAGGTCAGATCAAACTTTAGCAGCGCGCATAACCTCAGGAACTATAAGGGTAAATGCGAAGATCTCCACGGACATAACTGGAAGGTCGAGGTAGCGGTCTCTTCCCTTGAGCTTAACAAGACCGGTATGGTGGTAGATTTTAAGGACCTCAAAAAATATCTAAAAGCGGTTATGGAGGAACTTGACCACAAGAACCTGAACGATATCGAGCCTTTTACGACCATTAATCCTACTTCGGAGAACATCGCGAAGTATGTATATGACGAGATAGCAGCCGCGGATAGCAGCTTGAGGATGCAGTATGTCACTGTCTGGGAGACGGATACGTCGGAGGCGACGTATTCAAAATAGTCATCAGTCATCGGTCATCAGTCATCAGAGACTGATCACTGGTCACTGGTCACTGATCACTGAATTATGAAGAAAGCAATCGTATTATTATCGGGAGGGATGGATTCGGCGGTCACGCTTTTTATGGCGATGAAAGATCACGAGTGCCACACGCTTATATTCAACTACGGTCAGAAGGCTCTCAAAGAGGTGGAAATGGCTGTGGCGGTATCAGAAAAAGCGGGAGTTCCGTTCACCGTATTGAATATATCCATGCCCTGGGGAGGAAGTGCTCTTTTGGATGAGGAGATCGCGATCCCGGAAAAAGGGGCAAGCGATCCCGGTAGCATACCATCCACGTATGTTCCGGCGCGGAACATACTTTTTTTGAGTTATGGTATCTCTTACGCTGAAGCTATTGGTGCCGAAACAGTTTTCATAGGTGCCCATCAGATGGATTTTTCGAATTACCCGGATTGCCGTGGCGAGTTTTTTGAGGCTTTTCAGGAGATGGTCTCTCGGGGTACAAGACAGGGTGTAGAGGGCGAAGGCATAAGAGTAGCCACGCCCGTACTGAACATGTCAAAAAAGGATATAGTGAACGAAGGGCTGCGTCTAGGTGTTCCTTTTGAAAGTACGTGGTCTTGTTACGCCGGGGACGAGAAGCCCTGCGGAAAATGCGAGTCATGTATCTTCCGTCAGGCAGCCTTTACGCAATTGGGGATCGCAGACCCGCTCTTCGAAGTGGTGAAGGGGTAAGAGGTAAGGGGTAAGTTCTAACAGGGTGCCCAAGGGCACTTACAACGTATATCTTAAAGCTTAAGACTAAATATGAAAAAAACCAAATACGATATGCGGGATACGAAATGCGATGAAGCCAAGATCTCCGAGATCTTTCTCTCATATCAGGGAGAAGGCACTTTCGTGGGAAGTCGCCAGCTTTTTGTCCGGTTTTACGGGTGCAATCTAGACTGTGTCTATTGTGATACGTTCCTTGAGAGTTACAAATTTTTTTCAAGAGAGGCCCTGCTGGGCAAGGTACTTGATTTTGATGACGATTATAATGAGCTGACCCTTACGGGCGGGGAACCTCTGTTACATGCGGATTTTATCAGAGGATTTCTGACGCTTTTTGGAAGGCACAGGGATCATAAGGTTTATCTGGAGACTAATGGTACCCTGCCGGGGGAACTAAAAAAGGTAATAGAGCTTGTGGATACAATAGCAATGGACATAAAACTCCCGTCATCGACCGGAGCGAAGACCGGCATGTGGAATGAGCACTCCGAGTCGATAGACATAGCGTCACAGAAGGAGCTTGTGCTCAAAGCGGTGATCACGGATGCTACTACCATGGATGACGTTAAAGAGATGAGCAGGATATTGTCCGGCAGGAAGAACGGCCCTGTGATCGTATTGCAGCCGGTTACCCCGGAGAACGAAAATATCGGAGGCCCGGACGCGGAGATGATGTCCTACTTTAAAGCCTATTTAAAAAAAGAAACGGGCCTGGAAACTGTAGTGATCGGACAGGTCCATAAATGTCTCGGGATTAAGTAGCGTGGAGCAGGGGGAAATTCAGTATTTTGTATTCAGTATGTAGTATATAGTCGAAAAAAAACTAAATACTGAATACCGAATACTAAATACTAAATACATCGATAGGGATAAAAATACTATGAAAAAGAATTCAAAGAAAACATCATACGAAGGGCTTCAGAGTAATGTACGGAAGCTTAAATTGCCGAATATAGATACCTGGAGCAATAAATACCCGGAGAAAAAATATACGGTCAAATTTGATACGGCAGAGTTTACCTGTATCTGCCCTAAGACTGGACTTCCGGATTTCGCCCACATTTTCATAGAATATTCACCCGCGGAA
>CAZUYM010000040.1:0-9892 GCA_964624805.1 uncultured Planctomycetia bacterium | reverse complement strand
AAGAAGTTCGATCTGTTTTTGTGGTAAAGTCATCATTTTAAAGCATATTATACATACCCTACTGCGCTTAATACAACTAATAAATGGCTGTAATACCGTTACGGCAAGGAGTTATCTTTACCCCTGGCAGAAAACCTCTTATCCCTTGCCAGGTCAATGACTTAGGGGGTACAATATCCATCAGTGCTTTAATGCGCTTAATTACTATTTGCGGGACTGCCCCAAAAACACGGATAGACTGTTATTTTTATAAATTAGTTGGTTCCGACGAGGGCACCGATCATGAACGCTTAAAGAGTATACTAGCGAAACTTAAATCATGATCTTATACAGTTCTGCCCACAATTACCTTAAGACAAGGATGAATTATTATGCATGGGAAAGATGCCTCTCCCGAAGAAAGTATTCGGAAAATCAAACTGATCTTAAAACGATCTGGTCTATCTATTGAAGAAGTATCCTGGAAACACCCTGTGCCGCACGTGTGGTCCGTACACATAAGAGAGGCTCACTGCCACGCGTTGTTTGTAAATGGCAAAGGAACGACAAAAGCGTTGGCTCTGGCGAGTGCTTTGGGTGAATTCATGGAGAGATTGATAACGGGATATGCTTTTTCTGAATTTGCGTTAATAGGCCTGGTGGCGCAAAAAAAGTTTCTTTTTTACCCGGATGAGAAATGGTTTAAAACAGAAAAGCTAGGCTTGCCGAAAGGGCTTTTAACATCAAAATTGAGTGAGTTATACAATCCCAAGGGTGAGGTGAAAGCACAGAACCTGGTGGATCGCATGTCGGGAGGATGCGGGAAAAATGCGATTTGCGCACTCCCGTTTAAACGCACAAGGGATAACATAACTGCTTATTTCCCAATAAATATTTTGGATAATCTTTACGCGAGCAATGGTATGGCTGCCGGAAACACAAAAGAAGAAGCCTGTGTGCAGGCGCTTTCTGAGGTGTTAGAACGGTATGTTAAAAACACGATCATTCGACAACGTCACGCATTGCCGGATATCCAAAAAGACTTTTACGCCTCACTCCCGCATGTTGTTAAGGCTCTTGATACTCTCGAGCGTGCGGGATTCCGCGTACTTGTTAAAGACGCATCGCTTGGCGGGCGTTATCCGGTGGTCAATGTTACGATCGTTGAAAAACGGACTAAGAAATGTTTTCTTGCTTTTGGAGCACATCCCTTATTTGAGATCGCGCTTACCCGGACAGTAACCGAACTTTTGCAAGGACAAAGGTTGTCATCATTCCGTGGATTAAAAAAACCTAATAAGAACAAAAAAGAAGTAAGCGATCAGTCTAATCTTGTTTCTCATTTTATTGATTCAAGTGGTGTAGTCTCAGAGGATTTTTTTAAAAAGAAAGCGGCTTACCGATGTAACCCGGTTGATTTTAAGGGAACTCGCAGGGAAGAAGAACAATTTCTACTTTCAATTTTTACAAAAGCTAAAAAAGACGTATACCTTCATGATATTTCAGTCGATGGATTTCATGTTTGCCGCATCGTTGTGCCGGGGTGGTCCGAAGTGTATCAGATCGAGGATCTTGTGTATGCGAACAATAACAGGGCGCGCTGTGTAGTGAAAGATATTTTTAATCTGCCCTCAGCCAGCCGGGTAAAACTGAAGGAAGTACTGTCTTTTATTGATGAGGGTACTGTCGGAGATAATGAGATAGTCGCGGATGTTCTAGGCATAGCGCTTGACGAGGGGAGTACGTGGGCGCGATTGTGCTTTGGAGAGCTGAAATTATTGCTTCTTCTTGCTTTGGGGAAAAAGAGCGCGGCGCGTGTGCAGTTAGAGTGGTGTTTTGATGTTGGATGCCTGCGAGAAAAAATGAATGACGTCTATAAATGTCTGGCACTTTTTTTAGGAGGAAATGAAGCATATGGTTTCAGCAAGAGCGTTTTAACGCGTGCAGACAAATTGTTTGCCGGGGTAGACGTATTTCGTGATTTATTTTCCCGAAGTCATGTGATGCTCGGAACCCGAGCGCATAAAAAAGTGGTGAACGGTTTTGTGAGATCACGGATGCTTATATGCTAGTCAGATGATTTAATCAACCAGCCGTAAATTTACAACTTACAAAACAAATCTAAACAGGCACCTCTCCAATTTTTAGTGGTTTCTGAAGGATACCTTTTTGTGCCCCCCACCCTGCCCGATATCTACGGTGACGGCCCAAGTTTACACCTGAAAAACCAAAAAAAACCGGCTTGACATCTTCCCCCAAGAATGAGACCATTGTTTCAGGATGTCAAAACGTGTCGTACCCGTGAAGCCTATGGTCGGAATGCCTATTTAAAAAAAAGTGGGAATTCCTATCTAAATTAAAGGGGGATTTGCGTGAATCTTTTAATCTTCGTAATTATGGTCATTGGATCGTTCCTCGTAGTCAGAATAGCCGCGGTCGTTTTCGAATTGACCGGCCTCGAATGGACAATGGCAAAATTCCAGGCGCTGTCATGTTTCACCGCAACAGGATACACGACCAGAGAATCGGAGCTGGTCGCCAGAGATCCCCGGCGGCGGCGGATCGCGAGTATACTTATGATCTTAGGCCATGCGGGACTTATTACCCTGATAGCGACTTTTGCCAACTCCCTGAGCAGGCACGAGACAGAATCAACTTTAGCGCCTGTAATAAGGCTGGCGGTCATAATGACGGTTGTTTATGTATCCTACCTCGTTTTTATAAGGACAAGGTTGGCCGGCAAAATAGACAATTTACTGAGAAGGCACGCCTCTAAACGACAAGGCGCCGAAGAAGTGCCGTACAGGCAGCTTATAGTCGCAACTCCGGGTTATGAAATATCAAGCGTAAAAGTTTCAGAAAAGGATGCCATTACGAACAAAATACTGGGGGACTCGGATCTCGGAAGCCATGATATCATTGTGCTGGCCCTGGAAAGACAGGAAGGGTCGATCGTACTTCCACTGCCGGAAACAAAAGTTTTACCCGGGGACAACCTGGTCTGTTTCGGTAAAGTGGGCGATGTCGAAAAACAAATATGCGGCGCGTAAAAACTGAAAATAATGCGCGCGGTGACAATAAAGGGTAACATCAGATGTTGACCTTGATCAAAGAAGGGGTGAATAGATGAATAAAGTGAAATATCTCAGATCGATCTCGGTTGTAGGAGCTATTGCCCTGTTATTTTCCGTATCCGCGGCGGCAGAAGACTCTAAAACCGGCGACGGATTTGAGAAAGTAAAAGCGTATGTCACATCCGAAAAGCCTGCCCGGCAGATACTCTGTCCCGAAGGGGAATTTATAGCCGTTTACAACAAAAAATCGGAAGCATGGGTTAAAAAAGAGATCGATAAAGACTCTTTGCGCGATATAAGATCTGAACTCGCGCCCGGCCTATACATCGGCCTTAACAAAAGAGGTTTCGCCCCGGCCTCTACGCGGGCCGCTGGTGGCGAAAAGGACACGACCAATTACGACGCGATATGGGTCAGGGATAATGTCTGGGTATACTTCTCGTTATTGGCAGATCCCGCCCGGAAGGATGACGCGAAGAAGCTCCTTCTGGCCCTGTGGGATTATTACTCAACTGACGCGCAGATCAAAAGATTCGAAAATATTATAGCCGACCCGCTGCTTGACACCGACCAGATGGCAATGCCGCATGTCCGCTTTGACGGGAACTCGCCCGGTTTGGGCGATGTCATGGTTGACGGTAAACCGCAGGTCTGGAACCACCGGCAGATAGACGCGCATGGCATTTTCTTTACCGCGCTTGGCGAGGCCATACTGGATGATCTGATCGATGAGAACGATCTGACCGAAAAAAGGTTCAAGGTCCTGAGCCTCTACCCCCTATTCCTTAAAAAAATAGAGTTCTGGGATTATGAGGACGCGGGCGCGTGGGAAGAGCTGCCGCGCAAGAACACATCAAGCATAGGGTTAGTTACGCGTTCTTTGGAAGTCTGGGAAGGATTATTATACAGGACGGGCTCGGTATACGCCGACCGGTTCCATAAAAAATTCGCGCCTATGCTTGAAAAAGAAAATAAGGAGATACAGGCGGCATGGACAGTCTCGGCGCTCAGGGAGCTTACAGGCAAGGGGCTCGGCACGGTAAAAAAACAATTGATGCTGGGCGGTGAATCCCCCGATTATCCTCCGGATGACATCCACTTCCGGCTGGCCGATGCCGCGCTTATTTTTCTTATTCAGCCCTCCCCTCTGGAAGGCCTGTCCGAAGAAGATATGAGAAAAGCCGTTTTGATAGTAGAAACCCTCAGGCGCCCTTTCGGCGTACTGCGCTACAGGCACGACAGCTATCAGGCCGGGAATTACTGGATAAAACCCCCGGAAGCCGAAAAAGATAAGCCCTCTCTTACGGGCGATACGTCGTCCAAAGACGCTTTCCTCTGGCGCTTGAGCACTTTGATCCCGGACACGGAAGCAGAATGGTTTTTTGACAGTCTTCTCGCGCTGGCGCGCCTTCACCTCGCGGAGATAACGGATAACGAGAACCTGCGCCGTGAAGATATTCACGCGGCGAAAGTCCACCTTAAGAGAGCGCTTGGGCAGCTTACGGGCAATAGCATCTCAGCGGACGGGAACCCGGCAAAACCCATGGAACTTCCGGAAAGCATAAACACGGTAGTCATAGACGGGCATGCTTATCACCTGCCCTCGCCCATCGTTCCTCTGAACTGGTCAAAAGCCGGTATGTCCATGGCGCTGCAGAAGTATGAAAAGGTCGTGCTGAAATGATAACAAGAGGAGTTTAATATATGAATCCTGACATATTTGAGATCATCATGCTTATTTGTTTCGGCGCGGCATGGCCCTTTTCTATCTACAAGATGCTGCGTACAAAAAAGTCCGGCGGAAAAAGCATCTATTTTCTTATGGTCATCCTTGCAGGATATACCGCGGGCATCTTTTTCGAGTATTTCGGAGAACGAAATGCTGTCATATTTTTGTATATATTTAACACATTCATCGTCCTTCTGGACCTGATACTGACCATAAAATACAGCGAAGACACCAAAAGGGCTAAAAGCTACGCCTGAATTGTATAGATGGACACGCTTAAAACCCGTCTCGAAATTTTTCGTCCAGCCACCTAAAGCGCTATGGCCTGTTCTTCATGCCGATATTCCTATCCGTGATTGCTCCGAGGCGCTAAGTTATGGTAGAATAACTCCTATGGATCGCTTGATCAGCATACAGTCAAAAAAAGATATTCCGGATGAATACCGGGATACCCCTGTCGGACTTCTGTTCGAATATCATAATTTCGGACGGACGGACGACGCTTTTTCCAGCCCTCAACTGCTCATCGGCATGTGTATGGATAACCGCAAACGTCTCAACATCCCTAACAACTTCGCCTTTATTATCCGGACAGGAGGAGCCAACCTGGGATACAGTGAGTTTAAAGTGTCTTACGCTATTTCCGTCGGAGGCGTAAAGTATATCGTTTTGATCGGACATGATCAATGCGGGATGGTCAACCTTTCGGCCCGAAGAGAGCAGTTTATCCAGGGGCTGATTGACGGAGCGGGTTGGGAAAAACAGGCGGCAGAGGAACATTTTGACTGTTTTTCTCCGCTGTTCGAGATAGGCGATGAGATAGATTTTGTTTCGAGCGAATCAAAACGCTTAGGCTTGAGATACCCGAAAATAGAGGTCGTGCCTCTTATCTATCGTATTGAGGATAACCTGCTTTACATGATAAAAGAAGCCCAGTGACTTTAGCGCACCTCGAGGCCCTGATAGAACACGGGTCGATCTCACGCGCGTGAAAAAAATGTGCGCGACAAGGTCCAGTCATCACGTGGTTCAGTCTGATGGTCGTTCTTGAACCTTAAAAAACCGATGGATAAAACACCCGTAAAAATAGTCCTCGATACCAATCTGCTTGTCGCTTACATGTTCAAGAAAAGCAGCGCTTCAGCTAAGATCATCGCCCTTGCCGAAACAGGCGCGGTCGACATTATGTGGCACAAAAAGATCCGCATTGAAGCCGAGTTTATCACGGGTAATATCGGAAGATCCGTTCCGCGGGTAAAACTGGATCTGGACGGCATCTTCAAGGAAAAGAACGAGGTAAAAGAAGTTCCTGAGGTACGGGGCGTTTCCAAAGACCCCGACGACGACAAGTTCCTCTCCTGCGCTATCGCCGCGGGAGCCGCGATGATCGTTTCGAATGACGTACATTTACTGGAGATCAAGATCTATGAGGGCATCCCTATATATAACTCTTCAAGCGCGCTAAAGGCCTTAACCGCATAATTCACACAAAATTCACTTGGAAATAGTCCTGTTTAATCTTATAATCCTACTATAATGAAAAACACAGTACACGAAGAAAGACAACTTAACTTTTTTGAGAAATACCTCACGGTATGGGTTCTTGGTTGTATCGCCCTGGGTATAGCTTTGGGAAAACTGTTTCCGCAAGTCGCCGTAAAGATCGACCAGATCTCTATCTACCAGGTATCTATCCCTATAGCCATATGCCTTTTCTTCATGATGTACCCTATCATGGTGAAAATAGATTTCAAGGAGGTCATCAAGGCCGGTAAGACGCCTAAACCGGTTCTCCTTACCCTGGTCGTAAACTGGTTCATAAAACCCTTCTCGATGCTGGCTATAGCCACCCTCTTTCTCGGAGTCATTTTCAAAGGTTTTCTTCCGGGAACAGAGATCGTCAAAGGCGGCGCCGAGGTCGAGCTTTACCGGTCTTATATCTCAGGATGCATCCTTCTCGGAATAGCGCCATGCACGGCAATGGTGCTTATATGGGGACATCTCTCAAAAGGTAACGACGGGCATACTCTTGTCATGGTAGCTATAAACTCGCTTGCAATGCTTTTTCTGTACGCTCCTCTGGGGGGATGGCTGCTGGGTATAAACTTGATGCCTATACCCTGGCAGACAATACTCCTGTCTGTCGGGATCTATGTAGGCCTGCCTCTTTTTGCGGGATACCATTCGCGCAAACTCATCATCGCGAAAAAAGGGTTTAAGTGGTTCGAGGAGAAATTTATACATTACCTGACGCCGGTATCGATAAGCGCCCTCTTGGTAACCCTGGTAATACTCTTCAGCCTTAAGGGAGAACTGATCATCGAACAACCCCAGGTGATCTTATTTATAGCCATACCGCTTTTTATTCAGACCTGTTTTATTTTCTTTATAACATATGTCGCGGCAAGGTGGCTCAAGCTTCCATACCGGGACGCCGCTCCGTCAGCGCTTATCGGCGCGAGTAATCATTTCGAAGTGGCCATCGCTACTTCGACCATTCTTTTCGGATTGTCTTCGGGGGCGTCTCTGGCGACAGTCGTAGGCGTACTTATAGAGGTACCGGTAATGCTTATGCTGGTAAAAGTATGCCTCTTAACCAGACATCTCTTCAAACCTGAAAGTTAAACCCGGGGTTTACAGGCAGTCCACTTTCTGCATGGCGTCTTTTATGCGGGAGAGACCTTCTTCGATCTCTTTCTTATCAAGCGCGTAGCTAAATCGTATATGATCCGGCGCGCCGAACCATTCACCAAGATAAGCTATGACTTTATGATCGCAGAAAAGTGTGGTGATGAATTCCCTGGCATTCTTACATTTTGGAAAAACGTAGAACGCGCCCTCGGGTTTCCATAGTTCAAAGCCAAGGTCACAGAACCCCTTATAGATAAGGTCACGGCGTTCCCGCCAGATATTCCGCTGCTCGATAATGTATTCTTTCGGAGCTTTCATCGCGGCCAAAGCCATATCCTGCCCGACGAGGTTGGTGTTCATCGAGGTATGGGTCTTAAGGTCTATGGCAGCGTCGGCCACTTTCTGGTCGGCGCTCCAGAGATACCCCACACGGACCCCGCACATGGCATACGTCTTCGAGAAAGAATTGACGGTTATAACATGGTCGCCTTTTATATGATAATTCTCCCGTTCGTAGATGAGGTCTTTGTATACCTCGTCGGAGATAACATATACTCCCTGCTCGGCGGTTATTTTTTCAATTTCCTTCAGGGTTTCGATAGATTCCACGCATCCTGTCGGGTTAGATGGGGAGTTTATCATCACGGCTTTGCAGCCTTTGACCTTTTTCTTAAAATCATCCATGTCTATACGGCCATCTATGAGGTCCGTGTACACGGGCTCCATACCCGCAAGTTCCACGATCGGCGGATAAGAATAATAATACGGCCGCGGCAGCAGGATCTTACCCTCCCCCCAGGACCTGAGAATAAGGTCGATCGCTTCGGACGCGCCGTTGGTTATGACGAAATTATCCGCGGTGGACGCGGGATATTCCTTCGCGAGCGCCTCGCGAAGCGGATATTCACCCTGTATCAGGCCGTAGCGGAGATCTTTCCGGATATCAATGTTTATGGCTTCGCTCGGCGGCGGAAGGTCCGGCTGCCCGGAGCCGAAACTGATAACACCGTTACCCTGCATGCCGATAAATATCGACGGATTTTTAAGATCAAGTTTATTCCCCACGTATTCACCCTCTTTTCTGTTTATACCGATTAGATGTAGTCATTTTAGTATGTATCGGGTATATTGTAAACTATAAACAGTGATCAGTCATCAGTCATCAGGAACCAGTCGAATATTTATGCCAAAACATAAACAACGATATATAGTCCACGTCGATATGGACGCGTTTTTCGCGGCCGTCGAACAGCGTGATAATAAGGAATATCGCGGAAAACCCGTTATCGTGGGGTCTGACCCCAAAGGCGGCAAGGGCCGGGGCGTAGTCTCCACCTGTTCCTATGAAGCGCGAAAATTCGGCATACACTCGGCAATGCCCATCTCCATAGCTTACAGAAAATGCCCGGACGGCGTCTTCCTCCCGGTAGATATGGACAAATACATAGATGCGTCACATAACGTTTTCAGCGTTCTTGAGAATTTTACTCCCGACATACAGCCCATAAGCATCGATGAAGCTTTTATGGATATTTCCGGAAGCTGGCATCTTTTCGGCACCCCTGTCGAAACATGCCGCAAGATCAAAGCCGCGGTAAAAAAGAAAACAGCTCTTACGGCATCGCTCGGGATGGCGCCCAATATGATGACGGCTAAAATAGCTTCTGACTTAAAGAAGCCTGACGGCATGGTTATCGTGCCTCCCGAAGGTCTCCTTGAGTTTCTCCACCCGCTTCCCGTGGGACGTCTCTGGGGGATAGGCGCAAAAACCGAGTCGACCCTGAAAGAGCTTGGCATTCTGACCATAGGCGACCTCGCTTCACGCGGCGAAGATGAACTTGGACGCCTTTTCGGTAAACACGGTCTGCACGCGTGGGACCTGGCTAACGGTATCGACCCCCGTATTGTAGAGGCTGACGATACGATACGATAAGCTCGGTCGGCAACGAACATACTTTTGATAAAGATACCGGTGATATAAAAGATGTACAGGATATTCTGATGTATCTGAGTGAAAAAGTATCACGACGACTTCGCAAATACGGATTCAAGGGACGTACAATAACGCTTAAAATAAGGTTCTCGGACTTCAAGACCTTCACGCGTTCGGTAACCATATCCGGGTCCACAAATTTTACGGATGCTATCTACGGGAACATAATGGGCCGCTTGGAAGAGTTTGACCTGTCAAAAAAGACCGTCCGCCTGCTGGGCGTCAAGGTCTCCAATCTCAAAGACGCGGCGTGGCGTGATGATATGTTCTCGGACGAAGGCGCGGACACCCAAAAGAATGAACGGATACACAAGGCGATAGATAAAATAGCGAACCGGTACGGGGAAGGGACTATCCGGCATCGAGGGTGAGCACGAGTTCATCGTTCGTTGTTCATGGTTCATCGTCGCTAAATAGAAGTAAAAATCGTCATTGCGAGGACCGAACCATGTGAGGTCCGAAACCGTGCGAGCTTAAAAGGTGAGC
>CAZUYM010000039.1:2870-9997 GCA_964624805.1 uncultured Planctomycetia bacterium | reverse complement strand
GGATAACTTTTCTAATAGCCAACTTTTCAGTTATGGTTTTTGTGTTAATGCTTTTGATTGAAAAAAGGGGGATCCTTCCCGACATCTCTCCCATGGAAACCGCGATGCAGCCTGTAAACCTTGTTGTTTACCTGGGGATAATTTTTGTGGTGTATAATCTGATAGCTTTTATGGCGTCTTTTCTGGCCAGGACCCTGCACGAAAAACAGGCCGATCTAGTTGAGAGGATGAAGGAACTTAACTCTTTTTATGAACTTTCCAGGATCGTCGAAAGAAGCAGAAATTCAGTGGAAGGAATAATGAAGGGCATGGTAGATGTTCTGCCGGCGTCCTTCCGGTATCCGGAGATCACCTGTGCCAGGATAGTCCTGGGACAGGATGTTTTCAGCACAAATACTTTTAAGGAAACGCCATGGATACTATCGTCTGATATAAAAATACATGGGGAAGAATGCGGAAAAGTGGATGTCTGTTATCTGGAAGAGAAGCCGGGTAGAGATGAGGGGCCGTTCATTAAAGAAGAAAGGGCCCTGGTGGACAGCCTAGCGGAACGGTTGGGTAAGATAGTCGAACGGATAAAGGCGGAATATAACCTGAAGGAATATTCAAGACGTCTAAAGCAGAGCAACAAGGAGCTGCGCAACTTCAGCTACATAATATCGCACGATCTCAAGGAGCCATTGCGTAATATCGATGCTTTTTCACGGTTGATCAGTGAAGAGTGCGCGGGAAAACTCGATGAGTGCGGGGCGGGAAATCTAGACAGGATAAGGGCCAATGTGGCAAGAATGGACCACCTTATACACAACCTTCTCGAACTTTCCCGTATTGAAAAACAGAAAAATACATTCGAAAAAGTGGATGCCAAAGATCTTGTAGATGAGGCTGTATCCAGGTGTGAGTATTCCATAAAAAAGAGCAAAGCCGAGGTCAATATCAGGGGTAGATTGCCCGAACTCTTCTGCGATAAGGTCAGGGTCACGGAAGTCTTTGCTAATCTCATATCCAACGCTGTAAAGTTCCGTGGGGAAACTCCGCCGGTCATAGAGATGGGTTGCGATGAAGGCCCGGATTTTTACGAATTTTACGTCAAGGACAATGGACAGGGGATCGCGAAAGAGGACTTTGATAAGATATTTGAGATGTTTACCAGGTGCGCGACGGAAAAAGACCAGAAGGGTACGGGGATAGGCCTGACGATAGTCAAGACTATAGTCGAGATGTATGGAGGCAGTGTCAGGGTCGAGTCGGTTGAGGGAGAAGGCGCTACGTTCTTTTTTACTGTGTCTAATAAGATGCAACAGAAAGATCGTTGATGAGTTCCTCATAATAAAGAAGAGGACAATAGGGATGCTTAGATTTAAAAAAACGGTTACGGTACTGGTTGTCGATGATGACGAAGACACCCTAGTGGTTTACGACAGGATGCTGTCTAAGGAGGGCTATAAGGTCGTCCAGGCACGGAACGGGAAGGAATCGCTGGAACGCGCGGCAAAAGACCTTCCGGATGTAATAGTCATGGACATAATGATGCCCAAAGCTGACGGGATCAGTTCCATTCTCAAACTGAAAACAAATGAGGACACAAGGCATATACCCGTTATCGTCTCTACATCCGTTGAGGAGGCCGAAGACAGGGTCACGGCCGAGAATCTGGGAGTTGCCGGATATATCGTAAAAAAAGCCGACATGAAAGCCTTGATCGATAAAATAGAAGAGGTGTTGAAAAATGGACGGGAATTATAGTATGGGCGAGGACCTTCCGGGAAGCGGATCCCAGGCAAACGAAGAGGTGTACCTTGGCATTCTGAACATGATAAAAAGCTTTTCCGAGACAAGCAGCCGGGATGACCTGATAAAGAGTCTGAACGGTATTGTGGACAATGTGGTCGAAACTCTTGCCGGGGCAGGAGTGGGCGCTATGCTTAACAGCAGCAGGGCTCTGGATGAAGAGGACTATTTTGTAGCTCATTCTCTGAATGTTTGCCTTATAGCCGTCAAGATGGGGATCAAGTTAGGATACAAGAAAAGGCGTCTTAAGGATCTGGCTCTTTTGGCGCTATCTCACGCTGAAGAATACATAGGGATACCCGAAGATCTTCTCGCGTGGGTAGAACACGACAAGGAAATAGACGATATAGTAAAACTCGCGGATGTTTATGATTCATTGACGCATCCGCCGTCTTACCGGCACGAATTAACATCTGCCGATACACTGATGTCTATCATAGATTCCCATGGACTTTTTGACCCTGCTATTACAAAAATGCTTCTCAATGAAGTCAGTCTGTATCCCATGGGAAGCTTTGTGGAACTCAATACGGGAGAGGTCGGAGAAGTCGTTAGCGTCAATAAAAATAAACCTATGAGGCCGGTTGTCCGCACCATAAAAGGCCCCGCGAGGACCTTGGACCTTGCCGCGGAAGGAATGCTACGCATTGTAAGATCTATTACCGAAGAAGAAATGAAGGGCGTGAAAAGAGCACCTGACAGAAATTAGCCAGGCTTAAAATACAGATGGATCTGAAAGGTGGAGAATAAAAAAACCCGAAGTGTCGGCTTCGGGTTTTTTTATTGTGTGGTGGTGCTTATTTTAAACAGATTTTTTAACTTTGCCGGCTTTTATGCATTTCGCGCAAGCCGTTATCTTCTTTTTTTTGCCGTCTATTATCGCGTTCACCGGCTGTAAGTTGGGGCTGAAACGGCGAAGGGTCTTTCCGGTTATCCTCTGTCCGACGCCACCCTTGCTTTTCGCCATACCACGACGGGCTATAGTTCTTCCGCTTGTGGGTTTTTTACTGCATATATAACATTCTTTTGACATTGTTTTACCTTTCTTTCAATATGGCCCTTTTGCTTATTCCCGCACCATGATCATTCAGTATTCTTTCGGTGCGGGGTTAATTCGGCCTGATAACTTGTGTCGCTTTGCTACAAAAGTTATGGCCTCATTAACATTCTTTTGACATCTTAGGACCTTTCTTCTATAATTATGGTTTAACCTGCGCAAGTTCAAGAAATACATAGTGTTTTGCTCATATGCCTTAACGAAACAGAGCAAATAATAACATAATAAAAGCCAATATGCAAGAGAAAAAAAGCCATCAGGATGTTCCTGTCCGCTATATAAAAGGGGTAGGACCGATAAAAGCGAAGATCTTCGAGAAGATCGGTGTGCAGGACGTTTCAGACCTTTTTTATTACCTTCCGCGTCGTTATGAGGACAGAAGCGATATCGTGCAGGTAGGCGAGATCAAGCCCGGCGAGACGAAAGCCGTTGTGGGCAAAGTGCTTAAGACCAGTCTTTTTACCGCCAGGACAGGTACCCGCATATTCGAAATAGCTATAGGCGGAGACGCCAGCAAAGTGTTCGCTGTATGGTACAACCAGCCCTTTCTGAAAAAGATGTTTACCGTAGGGCAGGAGGTGGTGCTTTTCGGAAAGTGCGAAAAGCTGGGACGCCTTCAGATCACGCATCCGGCGTTCGAGATAGTAGGAGAGGAAGGATTAAAAAAGTCTCTTGATGTGGGCAGGATAGTCCCGGTGTATCCGCTGGTCGAGAGCCTTACTCAGAAATATCTCAGGAAGGTCGTCTATCAGGCTCTTCACACGCATCTTGGATGCGTGCACGATACGTTGCCAACTCCCGTCAGGGCGAGACATAAGCTTGTGGATTCCCGTTTCGCCGTCGAGAACATCCATTTCCCGTACTCAGCAGAGAATCTTGAAAGGGCATACAGGCGTCTGGTTTTCGAGGAGTTTTTTATACTGCAGGTCCTCATGGCCTTGAGGCGCAAAAATATCAGGAAAAAAGGAATAAGGCATGAGATAAACAGGGAATTGATGGATGATTTCGAGAAGCTGTTCAGTTTTTCGTTCACAGACGCGCAGAAAAAATGCATAAAAGAAATTGAAAATGATATGGCGGGAGAGAAGCCCATGTACCGTCTGCTTCAGGGTGATGTTGGAAGCGGCAAAACCGTGGTAGCTATGTACGCGCTTCTTTTGACGGCTGCTAACGGATACCAGGGCGCGATGATGGCGCCGACGGAAATACTTGCCAGGCAGCATTACGTCACGGTTAGCCAGGCTCTTATGCCGCTGGGACTCAACGTACGTCTTCTTGTGAACGGCATATCCCAGGCCGCGAAAGAAACGATAAAACGGGAGATCTCTTCAGGTGAAGCCGACATCGTTATAGGGACTCATGCTCTTATCCAGGAAGGTGTGGAGTATAACGATCTGGGGTTAGTGGTGGTGGATGAGCAGCATAAATTCGGGGTAGAGCAGAGAAATGCTTTGCGCAGCAAGGGCAAGATTCCGGACACACTGCTTATGACCGCTACTCCGATACCGAGAAGTCTGGTGCTTACGGTTTTCGGGGATATGGACTTATCTCTCATGAAAGAAAAACCTGCCGCACGAGAGGCGGTAACGACTTACTGGGTGGATGAGGATAAGCGGGAATCGGTATATGATTTTATAAGGGGCGAGGTCACCAACGGCAGGCAGGCTTTTGTCGTGTATCCCAGGATAAAAACCACGGCCGCGTCTGACCTCAGGTCGGCGGAAGAGATGTACGAAGAGATGAGCTCGAAGATCTTTCCGGAACTGAAGATCGCGATAGTGCATGGCAGGATGAAGGCCGATGAAAAGGATAAGGTAATGGATAGTTTTAGAAAAGGTAAGTGCGATATTCTCGTAGCGACTACTGTTATTGAAGTGGGAGTGGATGTTCCGAACGTTACGGTAATGCTGGTAGAGCACGCCGAAAGGTACGGCCTGGCCCAGCTTCACCAGCTGAGGGGAAGGATAGGTCGTGGAAAACACGCTTCGTATTGCATCCTGATGGGGGATCCAAAGACCGAAGAGTCACAGGAAAGGCTTGCCACTTTGTCCGAAACCGACGACGGATTTGAGATCGCCGAGAAGGATCTTGATATTCGGGGCCCCGGGGAGTTTCTGGGGACGAGGCAGAGCGGACTTCCGGAACTCAGATTCGGTAACATAGTAAGGGATTTCGCCATAATGGAAGAGGCCAGAGAAGAGGCATTTACTTTAGTAGGGCAGGATCCATTTTTAGCGGATCCCCACAACGCGGGTATAAAAAAAGATATCCTCAAGAGATATAAGGGCAAACTGGACGTAAAATGACCATGAGAATAATCGGCGGACATCTTCGTGGAAGAAAAATAATCCAACCTTCTTTGGATACGGTGAGGCCTACGAAAGACAGGATACGTGAGTCTGTATTTAACATAATAGCCGTCGAAACTCCCGAAGCGGTCGTTCTTGACCTCTTTTCAGGCAGCGGGGCTTATGGGTTGGAAGCGTTGTCCAGGGGTGCCGCCAGGGCGGTATTTGTTGATAAAGACCCGGAATGCTGCAAGGTTATTGCGGAAAATATAAAAATCCTTGGATTAGAGGATATTTCCACGGTTCTGACCGGTGATGCAGAGGATATTATTGAGTCCCTGGCCGCCTCCGGGGACAGATTTGACCTTATATTTTCGGATCCTCCTTATAATAGTAATGTATCTAAAAATATCTTGCTTAAGATAAATCAATATGATATATTAAACCCTTCCGGAACGCTTGTAATAGAGCATTTGAGCGCGGAAAACATTCCCAAAGAAGGCGGGAATGTTTCTTTATGTAAACAAAAGACTTACAAGGATATAGACATATCCGTCTATAAAAGACCATGACCAGAAAAGCAGTTTATCCCGGAACTTTTGATCCGGTAACGTATGGGCATCTGGATGTAATTAAAAGAGCAGCCTCTTTGTACGACAAGGTATTTGTTGCCATCGCGCCGAGCAGAGAAAAAGCTCCTCTTTTTAGTATAGAAGAGCGTGTCGAGATGATGCGCGAAGCGGTCGCCGAATATGATAATGTCGAAGTGGAAAATTTTGACGGTCTGGTGGTCGAATACGCTAAAAGGAGATCTACCGGAGTGGTCCTAAGAGGGCTTCGCATGATATCGGATTTCGAATATGAGTTCCAGATGGCCCTTACGAACAGGAAACTTGCCCCGGAGATAGAAACGGTATTTATGATGCCGAACGAGTCATATTCGTATCTTTCGAGCAAACTGATAAAAGAGGTCGCGATCCTGGGCGCGGATACGTCCATGTTTCTGCCGGCAAACGTTGAAAAGAAATTAAGGGAAAAAATGGGAAAATGAGCAAAATACTGGCATTAAGAGAAAAAGCTAAAAAAGACAAAAAGATAATAGTGCTGCCGGAGGGGGAGGACGAGAGAATAGTAAAAGGCGCCTCGGTCCTTGCTGATGAAGGTCTGGCCAACGTATGCCTTTTGGGCAGGAAAGAAGATATTCTTAAGCTGGCAGAGCAAGAATCAGTTTCTATGGACAATGTAAACATTGTTGACCCGCAAGAGCATGACAGAAAAGAAGATATAATAAACAGCTACTATGAGAAACGTAAACACAAAGGGATAACTCCGGAAGAGGCCGCGGAGACAGTAATGAACAATTATGTTTATTACGCGGGCGAGATGACAGGGATGGGGCTTGGCGACGGTTTTGTCGCGGGTGCCTGTCATACTACCGGTGACGTGGCCAGGGCGGCCATACACTGTTTTAAAATAGACCGGACGATCGGGACGGTCTCAAGCTCTTTTATAATGGAGATGGCGGAGTCTTCCTTCGGAGAGGACGGCATGTTCGCTTACGGAGACTGTGGGATAATACCGTATCCTTCGGTAAGGCAGCTTTCAGGGATAGCTATAGCAACGAGCGATCTTTTTGGTAAGCTTTTCGGCGTCGAGCCGCGCGTAGCGCTCTTGAGCTATTCAACAAAGGGCAGCGCGAGCGGTGAATCCATAGAGACGATACGCGCAGCTCTCGAAAGAATAAGAGAAAAAAGGCCCAACTTAAAAATAGACGGGGAATTGCAGCTTGATTCGGCCATCGTTCCGGATGTCGCCGCGAGAAAATGTCCAGACAGCCCAATAGGCGGCAAAGCTAACGTTCTTATATTTCCCAATCTTGACGCGGGGAACATATCGTACAAGCTAAGCCAGCGCCTGGGTAATGCCAGAGCCGTGGGGCCGCTTATACAGGGGGTAGATCATCCATGCAGCGATCTTTCAAGGGGATGCAG
>CAZUYM010000039.1:0-2770 GCA_964624805.1 uncultured Planctomycetia bacterium | reverse complement strand
ATGCTGATACTGGTAATAAATTGTGGGTCATCTTCGGTAAAGTATGAACTGTTCAACGTTGATACCGAGGAGCCTATGTGTCGCGGTACCGTGGAGCGTATAGGGGAGAGATCCGCGTCTATAACGCATGAGAATAACGGTAGCGGAAAGATACATGAGGACGTTACGTGTCCCGACCATCACAGGGCGATCGAGATAATCAGGGATGTCCTGACAGATCCTGATAAGGGAGTGCTAAGAGACGTGGCCGAGGTTGCCGGTGTCGGCCACAGAGTAGTCCATGGCGGAGAAGAGTTCAACGAGAGCACGCTGATAAATGACGAAGTCATAAAAAGCGTAGAGAAATTTTCTGAGCTGGCCCCCTTGCACAATCCTCCTTCCCTGGAAGGGATAAGAGGGTGCATGAAAATATTTAAGGATGTACCGCAAGTGGCTGTTTTTGACACGGCGTTCCATCAGACTATGGGCGAGGACGCGTTCACCTATGGGATACCATATGAGTTGTATGAAAAGTACGGCATAAGGAAATATGGATTTCATGGAACAAGTCACAGATACGTTTCGATGAAAGCCGCGGAAGTCCTGGGGCGACCGATAGAAGAGCTTAACCTTATTACGGTGCATTTGGGTAACGGTTGCAGCATGGCGGCGGTCTCAGGCGGCAGGAGCGTTGATACGTCTATGGGGCTTACCCCGCTCGAAGGGCTTCTTATGGGGACCCGGTCCGGAGATCTGGACCCGGCGGTAGTGACGTACATAATGGACACAGAAGGTATCACCGCGGATCAGGTGACAGATCTTCTGAATAAGAAAAGCGGTCTTTTGGGGGTATCCGGGGTCAGCAATGACATGCGTGATATACTCAAAGCTATGTCCGAAGGCAATGAAAGAGCGCGTTTGGCATATGATATCTTTGTATACAGGATAAAGAAATACATCGGTGCTTACGCGGCCGTTCTAGGTACTGTTGACGCGGTGGTATTCACCGCCGGGATAGGTGAAAACGTTCCCGAGATAAAGGATAAACTTGGGGAAGACCTTAAGCCTTTATTGGGCGACAATACAAAATTCATGACGGTAGCCACGAACGAGGAGCTTTTGATAGCAAGGGATACGTATAACGTTGTTTCAAAGAAAGTACAAAGTAAGTGAGGTTACATTTTACGGAATATGGTGAACGTAAATTGTTTACCGAACTTACCCCGCCCTTTTAAATTATTTTTAGATAACAAAAAAGGGCGGGGTTAATTCGCACCCGTAATAACGGGTGCTCATAAAATAAGGAGAAGAAATGCCAAAAGTAAAACATAGACATTCAAAGACACGCGGCAGAAAAGGGCGTACTCATTACAAGGCCGTCGCTCCGTCACTTACCAAGTGCGAGCAGTGCAGTAAGGCCAAAAAACCTCATCAGGTCTGTCCGGCTTGCGGGTATTACGACGGAGTGCAGGTAAAAAACACGGAGACTCTCGAGGAGCGTAAGGCTCGCCGGGAGAAAAAGCAGAAGAGTTCTTAAAAAAAGTTCATCTGAACCGGAGGTTTAAATGAGGATCGGTCTAGACGCAATGGGTGGGGACAAAGCGCCGGCATCTACGGTAGAAGGCGCCGTGCTCGCGACGAAGGAGTACGGCTACCATGTTACTCTGATAGGCGACGAGAACCTGATAAGCAAAGAGCTCGAGGGCATGGACTATGACTCTGACAAAATAGACATTGTCAATACGACAGAGGTTATAGGCATGGATGAACCGGCGGCACTTTCTGTCAGGAAGAAGAGGGATTCGTCAGTTGTCAGAGGCGCGGAGCTTCTCAAAAAAGGCGAGTTCGATGCTTTTGTGAGTGCCGGGAATACGGGTGCCGTCGTATGCGCGGCCACGCTGAGTCTCAGGCTTCTTCCGGGAGTTGACAGGCCGGGTATAGCCGTTATTTTTCCGACACTTATAGACCCGTGTCTGGTAATAGACGTGGGTGCGAACATAGACCCGAAGCCCTTGCACCTGCTCCAGTATGGAATAATGGGTGACGCTTTTTCCAAACATATACTTTTAAAGAGCAATCCGACGGTGGGGCTGCTCAACATAGGAGAAGAGTCGACCAAAGGCACGGATTTTGTAAAAGAAGCTCACATAATGCTTAGTGAGAGCAAACTGAACTTTATAGGCAACGTCGAGCCTAAAGAGGTGTATTGCGGCAAGGCGGATGTGGTCCTTTGCGACGGTTTTGTCGGGAACGTAATGCTCAAGGTAGCGGAAGCTTTTGCCCACGCTACAGGCGAACTTTTAAAGAGAGAGCTCAAAAAGAGTAACATTATAACGAAACTGGGGGCGTTGCTTACGCTGCCGGTTATGAAGGGGATAAAGAAAAAGATAGACGCCAGTGAGTATGGCGGGGCTCCGCTTATGGGTGTTGACGGCAGCGTGATAATCGCGCACGGATCGTCGAACCCCAAAGCTATAAAGAACGCTATTCGCGCGGCGGCTGAGAATGTAAGTCACAAGGTAAATACGCATGTTGTTGAGGAATTGCAGAGTTATTGATAGCACATATATTTTTGAGAGGATGGAGAAATAAATGGGACAAAAGAGGACAGGCATTTTAGGTGTAGGTAAATACCTTCCGGAGAACGTTCTTACGAACGCCGACCTGGAAAAAATGGTCGATACTACCGACGAGTGGATAACCTCGCGCACGGGAATAAAAGAGAGACGCATAGCCGCGGATAACGAAGCCACAAGTGACATGGCTACCAAGGCAGCCAAGGACGCGCTCA
>CAZUYM010000038.1:0-10093 GCA_964624805.1 uncultured Planctomycetia bacterium | reverse complement strand
GTTGGCAGTGCTCTCATTAGCCACATAGAACCCACGGTCAGTTAAAAGATCCAAAAAACTGCTGTTATCAAAACCGTATAATTCCTTAAGAACCTGTTTGTTCGCGTATCTATCAAATATCAGATAATAAATATCCCTGTACTCCTCTTGCCCCGCAAAGCCTTCCATCTCCTTTATGGTGTTTATCTTCTCCCCGCCTGGAATGGCCACTGTTTTCCTTTTAATAACCTGTGTTCCTATGGTCATCAATGGCAAAACTACCAAAATTATGGATATGATGTTCAACACAGACGTAAGAGAAGAATATCGCTGTTGACTACGCTTGAAAGCGAACCACATTAATGCGGCAAAACACACCACCCATAAAACCGATGAAATATGTCCTGCGCTGACAGTGAGATCAAAAACATTAATTTTTACATTTCGTATGATCCTCAAAAAGTGGCCGTATGAAAAAAACAAAAAAACGAATGCAGATGAGAAAATAGCTGCTTTTTCGTAGTTCTTCATCACCCATCCGGAAACCAACCATAATGCCATGACACTACCCAAAACAATTCCCACAAGAACGAAAGCTTCAAATAAGATACCTCCATGCATCGATTCCCAGAAATTATGCGAAACAAATGATAGAACAGGGAACATCGCGAACAGGATCGGGTGAACAATGATTTGTCTGGAAGGCTTATTCATTTCTTTTTTTCATAAAATAGATCGTTCTTGTTGAATCTTTTATTTTTGTAGAGTGTTCAATGGTAAACTTTCTTTTGAACTCGCTCTCAAAATCCCGTTGTGTATAGCCCCTGAAAATATCCTCCCTGGTGGCCAGAAGTCTTTGTACCTGCGAATCTTCTTTTGGAATAAACTCAATTATCAGCGAAGCGCATATGGTACTGAGATACTCCGCGATCTTGGAAAATGGCAGGTTGTTAGAGATCGCTAAATGATGTAAGAGCGCCAATGCGAATACCATATCGGCAGGTCCCCGTTCGGATAAAGACATCCTCTCATTGTTTCCCCACCCTATACCCGGACTTGGATTTGTAAGATCAAATAAAACAGGAAGTATAGTGGGGCTATCTTCCTCAACACATTCCATATAGTTTTTCTCCACCGCGACAGGGTCTATATCCAGCGAAATGACATTACCACCTCTGTCACTGGCAAGGCGGCTGAACATGCCCACATTCGCGCCAAGATCCCATACCACTCCGGGGGTTGTCTTGTCCAGGATCTCGGATACTATTTGTTTCTTATGTTGCATGCCCTCCGGAGAATAATTAGTATCGTCGTAGTATCTGCCCCATTCACTCTCCCCGCATTTCCACTTTAGTTTCCTGACCGCACTCTCCAATGTATCAATAAGCCCCCTAAAAGACAACTGCGAGACTCGGGGTCCCTTCGTATCAACGACCTTATCCGAAAAACTGCGCTGTGCCTTCGCGTGAAGATGTATGTGCGTTAGTATCGAAAAATTTAACCTGGTAGAACGCGGCAACAGCGAACTCGTCAGATCCAGGGGAACTCCGTCTACATACAACTGCAACAACCTGTTCAACCTTATATCTTTGCAGGACATCAGTGCTAAAGGTGCAAGAAAATGCTGACAAAACTGTTTATAGGCAACCCAGGGTTCTCCTTCTCTATACCTTTCAAAAGAAAGCGTATCGATAAAAACTGGTTTGCATCTATCAAATTGAATATTGTAAGCGCTACAATCTTTTAATGACAAACCGAATGAAAGTGCTTTTTTCTGGACTTCAAGTGTGGTTAAAGCGGCATCTTTCAATTGAGAAAAACACCACTCATAAGGATATGAAATGAAGGGTATTACACAAGGTTTTATGACTTTATAAGCACTTGCGGGAATAACTGCATCCAGGTCGACTTCCTGATGTGGGATCAATAGGCCGTCATCGGCAAGTGTCTTATAGAGTCCCGACCCCATCAAAGAATCATAATCCTCACGGTACGAGGTATTTACCTGTCTGTAAAGTACCCCCTCCTTTACAAAAAGAAATCCGCTCGGATCCCGAAAAGAGCTGGCTACAAGGCCATTTTCGTTAATTCTATCCATTATTCTTATCTGAGGAAAACAGGTTCTTCAAATAGATTATGATCTTACTCCAAAATATTTTAATAGCAAACAATCCCCCGACTACGAAAGCAATAAGTATTTGAAAAACATAACTTCCCGTTCCCGGATCTAAATACGCGTGTGCTTTGCTATCAAAAATTCCCGAAAACAATGTCAAGAATATAACTATGACTGAAAAAAAGATAAGCCTCATCTACCTCCTTTTAACATTAGCACTCATAGAGATTATCATTACAACTGCTATTAGTCAAATATCCTGGGTGACTGGATCTGACTAGAGACGGAGAAGCCGTTAGCGAGATAGGAAAATTTGACTTTTTAACCTGGTTAGATCCTGCCAGGTTATACAGGAAGTCGACGTCAAGTTCGGAAAATTCCTCGCGGATAACGGCATAACGATATCAGAGTAGACCTCAAGAGATCTCTACGCCAGGACCAGGGACCTTACTTTTACAACCCCTTCGATAGAACAGATCTCCTCTATCAGTTTCTCATCGGGCTGCTGTTCCACGTCTATGATGGTATAAGCATAGTCGTTCTTGCTTTTATTGAGCATCTCCATGATGTTTATGTCGGCCTTCGCGAGTATCGCTGATATCTGTCCCACCATGTTCGGAATATTCTTATTCATTACCAGCAGACGAAAATCAGAGCTCTGTTCGAGCTTACTGTCCGGATAGTTAACGGAGTTTTCAATATTGCCTTTTTCCAGAAAGTCTTTAACCTGCCGGGCCGCCATCATGGCGCAATTAGATTCCGCTTCTTCAGTTGAGGCCCCCAAATGAGGTATCGCAATTACATTTTCCATATTCAAGACCTCGTCATCGGGAAAATCCGTGATATATCTGGTCACGATACCCGCCTGTATGGCCTCTTTAAGGTCATCATTATTCACTATTCCGCCTCTGGAAAAATTCAGTATCCTTACTCCCTTTTTCATGAGCTTGATCTTTTCTTTGTTGATGAGACCTTTTGTCTCGTCAATAAGCGGAGTGTGTATGGTGATATAGTCCGACTTGGCAAAAAGAGAATCAAGCCCTTCGGCCTTCTGAACGGCCCTGGAAAGCCCCCAGGCCGCGTCAACCGAGATAAAAGGGTCGTATCCGACAACTTCCATCCCCAGGCCCATCGCGCTGTTCGCGACCATCACGCCGATCTTACCCAGGCCTATAATACCGAGGGTCTTCCCCAGTATCTCCCGCCCGGCAAAATTCTTTTTCCCGTTTTCTACAAGTCCCGGGACTTCGTCGCCTTTTCCCTTGAGCGACTCGGCATAAGCGATGCCTTTTACCACGTCGCGTGATGCCAGAAGGAGACCGGCTATCGCGAGTTCCTTTACCGCGTTCGCGTTCGCCCCGGGTGTGTTAAAGACGACTATTCCCTTCTCCGAGCATTTATCTATAGGTATATTGTTGACACCGCTTCCCGCGCGCCCGACTGCTAAAAGAGATACCGGAAGAGCCATATCATGCATCTTGAAACTTCTTAAAAGTATGGCTTCGGGGTTTGAGATCTCTGTGCCGATCTCATATTTATCCAACGGGAACAGATCCAACCCTTCTTTCGCTATTTTATTGAGTTTGAGTATTTTTTTCATCGTATCCCTCCAATGTTTTTCGCCTTTTAAGCGTTTGCCTTTTCAAATTCTTTCATAAAATCCACAAGAGCCTCGACTCCCGCGAAAGGCATAGCGTTATAAATACTGGCTCTCATACCGCCAACTGTCCTGTGACCTTTCAGAGTCTTAAGCCCCCGGCTTGAGGCTTCCTTTATGAACTTTGCGTCCAGATCCACGTCTCCCGTGACAAAAGGAACATTCATCAGCGACCTGTCCTTGCCCTTTACCGGGGCCGAAAAAAGACCGGAGCTGTCCAGGTGATCATAGAGCAGCTTTGCCTTCTTTTCATTTTTCTCCTGCATCGCTTTTATCCCGCCGTTTTCTTTCAGCCACTCAAAAACAAGACCCGCTATATAAATGGCGTACGTGGGCGGAGTATTGTACATCGATCCGGCATCCGCGTGTATCTTATAATCAAGAAGAGTCGGTATACCCTCCGGCGCGTTACCTATAAGATCTTCACGTATGATCACTATTGTGACGCCCGCGGGACCGATATTTTTCTGGGCACCCGCGAAAATAACCCCGTACTTTGAGACATCCAGTTCCTCGGAAAGTATATTCGAGGACATATCCGCGACCAGCGGTACATCGCCGGTATCCGGAAGTTCGGGATATTTTGTCCCGTATATGGTATTGTTGGAGGCGATATAAAAATAATCCGCGGCTTTAGTGAACGTTCCGGGATCCAACTCCGGTATCTTAGCAAAGTTATCCGCCTCGCTGGAAGCCACCACGTTCACCTCTCCGGTTTTTTTAGCTTCAGCTATGGCCTTTTTTGTCCACTGCCCGGTATTAACGTAATCTGCTTTCTTTGTTTTCGTCATAAGGTTGAGCGGTACCATAGCAAACTGCAAAGACGCTCCCCCCTGAAGGAACAGGACCTTATAATTTTGAGGTATTCCCATGATCTCACGCAAGGTCGCTTCCGCCGTCTCGATTATGGCTTTATATTCCGCGCCCCTGTGAGACATCTCCATTACGGACATACCGCTTCCTTTATGATCCAAAAGCTCCGCCGCAGCTTTTTTTAATACTTCCTCCGGCAACATTGCCGGTCCCGCGCTGAAATTGTATATTCTGGCCATGATATCCCCCTTTGATCGTTCACCTGTTCAACTTAGCGGCGATGAGCCGCAAAGCATTAGTAAAGTCCATATTCACGTTAACTATCTCTTTCGGAACGGAGATCTTAGTCGGTGAAAAATTCAACATACCTATTACCCCGGCTTCGATCAATCTATCCGCTACACCCTGCGCATTCTCGGCGGGAACGGCAATGATCCCCAACTCGATATTTTTACTGATCATTATCTCCCTTAAAGAACTCATCGGGAAAACTTCAATGTCTGTACGTATTCGCTCAAGCTTGTTTACACTGCTGTCGAACCCGGCCACGATCTCAAATCCGTCTTCCTGGAATTTCTCATAATCAAGCAAAGCGCTTCCAAGACGCCCCAGACCGACAATACAGGCTTTACGGTTTTTATTTAAATTCAGTCTGTCTCCAAGATCTTTCTTTAGAGAACTTACGGGATACCCTTTTCTCGTATGCCCCGTTATATCGAGTAAACTGATGTCTTTTCTTACGGTATGCGCTGGTATTCCCATGGCTTCTGCCAATTCCATGGATGAAACAAAATCAACTTCCTTCTTCTCCAGGATATCAAGATACCCGAATATCCTGCATAATCTTTCAATTGAGTTGTTTGATAGTTCCATCCGGCCCTCCATTTGTGAATTATTTCACCAATATATCATGTTTTAGTGCTTTGTCAACTACTTTTTTTGCATTATTTTTGGTTTTTTCAGCTGTTTTTGGTATGTAGTTGAATATAAAGGAGTTATAAAATATGTCTCTTTCATCTATCTGTGATTTTTTTCACACTTAGGGGTTTTCACCTCCTAATTCATGGAAATGTTATGGTTTACTCTGGAAGTGTGCTTGCCTTATCAACCCAAAGCACTAAATTTACGGATAAAGACTGGAATATTGACACTCTGTTCGTGAAGATGCGAAGGAAGTCGCCAGGCAGATTTCGGAACTTACTTTATGAGAAAATATCTCACCCAGATATATACCGTACATATCACCATCGACTGGATCATGAACCAAAACCCATATTTAAAGAAACACATAAAACTTATCGGGTAATTGTTTCTCTCGCTTATACGCGCCATGACAATATTCGCCGAGGCGCCGATCAATGTACCGTTTCCCCCCAGACAGGCTCCCAGGGCAAGAGACCACCAGAGAGGTTGCGCGATCTCCATTTGTACTATTGCGGGGTCAACTATGCCTGATGCTTGAGAAAAATATATAACAAATTGCCTTACGATCGGGACCATCGTTATCACAAAAGGTATATTATCCAGAAGCGATGAAAATATGGCGGAGCCCCACAACACCACGATACATACAAGAAAAAGATTTTTACCGGCCATGTGTATGATGTGGTAGCCTATCCATGACATCACCCCGTTCGCCTCCAGGGCTCCTATCATTATGAACATGCCGATAAAAAAGAACACCACTCCCCACTCAACGCTCATGAGAGCATCTTCACTTTCTGATCTGCAAACAAGAAGCATTAACATGCTTCCGCCCAAAGCTATAACGCCGGCCTGCACATGCAGCAGATTATGCAGGGAAAATCCCAGAAAAATAAGAGCAAAGATCGAAAGCGAACGGATCATCATTTTTTTATCTACTATTGCCAGGTGCGGGATAGCATCCTTTACCCGCGCCTTCACTTCTTCCGGAACGTTAAACCTTTTTCCAAAAATGAAATAAAGAGTCACCAAAAACACAATAAAAATGACGAGAACTATAGGTCCAAGATGCACCAGAAAGCTGTTGAATGAAAGGCCTGCCTGAGATCCGATAATAATGTTCGGCGGGTCTCCTATGAGTGTTGACGTCCCTCCGATATTTGACACTATAGCTTCCATAACAACAAAAGGAATGGGCGAAATTTCCAATATCTGCGTTATGAGGATAGTTACGGGGACAAGCATGATAATAGTAGTTACATTATCCAGGAATGCTGAAAGAACGGCTGTCACGCTAAGCAAAAGCACCATAATAAGCCAGGGTTCTCCTTTCGCGTATTTTGCGACGCTTACCGCCACCCACTCAAAGAACCCGGTCTTGGCCAGTATGTACACGCTTGTCATCATACCAACAAGAAGAAAAACAACGTTAAAATCTACCGCCAGGACAGCCTCCTCGAAAGTCACCAGGCCCAGCAAAAGAACTATCGAAGCCCCCAGAACCGCGACAATGGTCTTATTTGCCTTCTCTGACGCTATAAAATAGTAGGCCGCCACAAAAACTGCAATGGACATTATTGCTTTCATTTTTTATACACGTCCTTCTTCAGCAAAATAATATTTTATCTATTATAGAGAACCTGTCTATGACCCCAGCCAGGGTCCCGTCATCTTCCAACATGAATAATTTTGATTTCTTTTTTACGGTCAGCTCGAAGACTATTTCAAGAAGAGTACTGTCCTTTTTGACTCCCTCTCCCTCCTTAAGGCCCAGATCCACAACTCTCAGCCCCTTACTAATTTTGAAATATTTCTCGAACGGATCTATATGTCTGACAAAAGAGATCGTTTGCAGCTGCCTGAAAAAATCAGGCATGCCAAACGTAAAAATATCATAACAGGATATCTCTCCGTAAAATTTGTTATTATCATGAACTACAGGCAATATGCTGAGCCGTTTAAAATGCATCTTCTGGGTAACATCTTCAAGGGGAGTCTTTAATGTAACAAAATCCTTAACGGGGCTGGCTATGTCGCAGGCTAGGACCTGTTCCGTCGCCTCAATTTCCTTCTGCTGCATAAGGTCGAGTATTCTGTCTATTTTCAGGGGATCGGTCAGCATGTCCCCTTCGGGCCCCATATCTCCGATAAACCGGATGATCGCGGACATGGACTGGAGTATCATATAGGGCTGTTCTGTCGAAGATATCATAAGAAATATGAACTTCGCTGGCTTACCGTCCATTGAGTTAAAATCCACACCAGCCCTTAATACTCCCATTGCCAGGCGAAACTCTCCCCAGCCTTCTATCCTGGCATGGGGAAACGCCAACTCATTCCCTATCCCCGTGCTCTGCAGTGACTCTCTGCTTATAACTGATTCATACGCTTCGTCCCTGGACACAGGAATATCCTGCCCCCCCGGCCCCTGATATATCTTTTCAATAAGAAGTTTTATAGCCTCCTCCTTGGTGGAGGCGTTCAACTCAGGAACTATGCTTTCGGAATTCAAATACTGGCTTATATCGATCATACCGCTCTCCCCCTTAAGCTGCTTCCCACGGAAAAAGATGTTTTCTTTCCATCTCTAAAAGTAATTGAATTATTTCATCACTATTGGATGCCTGCATAAATTTATCAATAACGCCTTCAATATGGAGCAACTTGGAGATCTTTGCCATTAATCTGAGATGAACCATCATACTTGGAGCGCAAGTCATAAAAAACAAATGTACTTTTTTATTGTCCGGAGAATCAAAATCCACACCTTTTTCCGACCTGGCCATAAGGATATTTGGTTTTTTAAACCACGTGGGGTTTGGTTTCCTTGGGTGCGGAAGAGCAATACCATTGCCAACAGCTGTGCTTAGCATCTCCTCCCTACTCTTTAATTCTTCTAAAAGTTGTTCTCTGTCAGATATAACTCCAGCCGCATCGGCGATCTCAACTATTTCATCAAGAACTCCTTCTTTATCTTTCGCCTTTAAGTTGAGTTCTATCAAAGACTTGTCGAGAAGTCTTGATAGGGGAATTACGTGATCTGTAGTGCTAAGAATGCTATCAAGTTCATCTTCAGTGGTATGCATAATATCTTTCTGAAGATACCTGTCGATCGCCACTAAATGAAAACGCCACTGACTTCCCACCCTTACCCCGGGAAGTTCTCCTTTCTGTGCCATTTTCAGGATAGTTTTCTCATTTAATTTCATATAAGTTGCTAATTCCTGCGTAGTCAAAACTTGTGTTTTACTCACCATCGTCCGCCCCTTCATCCTTATGTTAACTTATATTAACCTATATTCCTATATTTTAACTCACACAAGGGAATTGTCAATGATTTTTCCAGTAAAAAGCTGGTTCCTAACTTTTATTCTTAGGATATAGTTATCTGGAGGGCTCGGGCAACATATGCCGGATAATATTGGGGTTCTCGAGAAACAATAAGGTATCAAGGTAAGACACGAGGAGGATCTTTGTTCTGGATCTTCTCAGAGGGCGAGGATATTTTCTTCTTTTCTTGCTCAAACCGCCGCCATAGCGTACTATTTTGTCCTGTCCATCACCTGCTTCTGATCTTCTTCTGTGGACATGCCAAACACTCCGTTCAAAGCGTCCTTGCAATCTTTACAATGAGCTATGTGGCCATCTATGACCTTCTTCTTTTTCCCCTTTATTCTTCCTTCCGTGTAGTCTATAAAAGTTTTTGGCGACGGGCAGGAACTTACAGGAAGGGCCTTAGGCTCTATCTGAGTATTCTTGTATTTTCGGTAAATAGCATATAAACAGTAAATTATCAATAAAGAGAGTATCAAACGTATCATTACTTTTACTACCATCCTTTCTTATGTCTTCTGCACATGACCTGATTTTCTTCTTTACGCCGCTTTATGGATCGCAAGCCATACGGTTTTTTTATCCGTGCAGGTCCATTCTACACGATGCCGGCGTCCGGCTTCGATAAAGATATAATCTCCGAAATTCATTTTCTCCCTTGGTGAGCCGTCATCAAATGAAAGTTCGGCTCCCCCCGAAAGCAAAATAACCCATTCGGCCTCCTCCTGCTCAAGCCATTCACAAGGGGGCGTAGTCTGCCCTTCTGAGACTATCCTCTCGATCCTCACATCCTTGCCATGCAGAATAGTCTCAAAAAGCTCTTCCTTTAATTCTTCCGGCACATTCTCAAAAATATTTTCCATGGGTATATTATAGCACAGGTCCTGGGTGTTGGGTGCTAGATCCTCCTGGCGCGTGTTCGGCAAAACAACTATGAACATTGGAACAATATTTTATTTTCCGTTATCGCCTTGTATCCTATTATAAAACTTGCCGCACTTACTCCTAAATGCGCTGTGCCTCCGGGCTGCATCCCCTTAACGTTGCTTACCTGGCATTCGAAATATTTGCCTCTTTTATCTCCCAGTTTACAGATCCCCGAAAGAACTTCCTCAGCATCCGGACCTACAGCGCTGATCCTCATCTTGTCCCCTTCGCGTATATTCAAACTTCTTATAGCCATGTCATTGCCCACATTTACTCGCTCTTTGTTATGTTGAACCTTCACTGTAGATCTTTTAGACTCAACAAATTTACTCATGCGTATTGAC
>CAZUYM010000037.1:0-10559 GCA_964624805.1 uncultured Planctomycetia bacterium | reverse complement strand
CTCTCAAATAAGCTTACTTTCTCCTAACCCTTAAAGCATATCATATAAATACCGACAAGGCAAATTTCTGCAGCCGGCTTTTTAATTGCTAACCGCTCTCTTTTATGGTTGGTTTCCCGGAATAAGGCTATACCGTCTTCAGTGCTTCTAGCGCGGCATCATAATTGGGGTGTTCCGTGAGCTCCTTGACATACTCAACGTATTTCACCATATTATCCTTACCCAGGATAAAGACGGCCCTGGACAGAAGGCGCAGTTCTTTTATTAAAACTCCGTATTTTGTCCCGAAATCCGCGTCAGCGTGGTCTGAAAAGGTCTTAACTTTCTTTATATCATACGCCTGGCAAAACCTTTTCTGGGCGAACGGAAGATCCATACTGATAAAGAGGATAACTATATCCTTATTTATGGCGGCGGCCTCGTCATTGAACCGTTTTATCTGCAGGTCGCAGACCGGCGTATCCAGAGACGGTACGGATGCTATAAGTTTTATCTTGCCGTCAAACGCGTCAAGCGATACTTCTTCAAGATCCGCGTTCAATACCTTAAAAACAGGCGCTTCCTGACCGACTTTGACCTCATCCCCCACCAGCGTCAACGGGTTACCCTTAACTGTCACTGCTTCATTACGTTCCATAACAACTCCTCCTCGATTAGAGTTCAATATCTATGTCTTTACTTCTACACAAGCTTCCGCGTCAAACGGATTTGTCCTCATCGCCAGCGAAAATAAATACGGATAATCGCTTTTTAAATGCTTCATATAGTCGAGCCACTCGGAAACAAGGTTACCGTATGCTCTCCGTATATCTCCGCATATGTGATCGGCGTCCGCTTTCGGGAGAGCGGCCAGGTCATCACGGTGCGCGAGTTCTTCGGCCAGGTGAAAGACCGCCCAGAGAAGATCCGTGAATGATTCATGTTCCAACAGGTTCGGGTTCTCCAGAAGGTTCAGTAGAAAATCCCGTTTGCTTCTCAGAAAATCCCTTATTTTCAAAAAACCTACACCGTCGTACTCTATCTTCCCGTTATAATTTCGTAAAACTCCCTTTATGCTCGCGAAATCACGGTCGGTCCATTTACCGGTAACTATCAGCTGTTCTTTTATCTTCGAGACCCCCGCATCCATATCAGACAGAAGTTCCAGGAGTTCGGTGCCCGCTTCGGTAAAAAATGCCCCTATTACCATGTTAAGCTTTTTCAGCATCGCCTTCTTCTCCCTATTCTCAAGAAGTTTGTGGAGGATAAGCGCTACCATAAGGACTTCTATGAACACAAAAGCGATGTCCCCCAATAGATAAATAAAAATGTGGTGGACATCATGGAAGACAAGGTAATGGACATAATAAACTAGCGCCGATAATGCCACCAGAATCAGCCCCAGAAAAACCTGCCAGTTAAATATTTTTTTCATCTACGTTTCCCTTCTCGATATTAAAGTTTAGTCGGATTGCACAGATTGCCTTTACTGTGCGCGGCACGCCCGCAATTTTTGCAGTAGTACACGGGGTCCTGTATCAGCTTTTTCACTTCTCCCATATCCCTCTTAGCGACCACCTGGCAAAGATGATTCGTGGCGTGGCATTTTTCCGACCCTTTACAAGTGTGCACGTATTTTATCCCCATTTCTTCCTCCTTTTTCAGGTCATAGCTCATGGCTGATAGGCCCGAATATACCCAAAACCCACGACCTAAGACCTTCTCTTTTAAACTATGCCTTTTGCCAGCTGCCTGACCTCTTCCAGCATAGACTTACGGTCTTCATCGGAAACAAAAGGAACGGCACAAAGATATTTATGCTCTATCACTTTAAAACCGCAGAACCCGAATTTAAATATATCTATGGTCTGTTCCCAGCTTTTAAACACTCCCGCTTCTTCGTATTTATCCCTGGGACCTCCCGTAGTGCTTATTATTACCGCTTTTTTGCCGGCCAGTAGCCCCTTGGGCATGCCATCTTCATAGGTATACGCGAAACCGGGGGTGAATACCCGTTCTATATACCCGTGCGCTCTCGCGGGGAGATCCATCCACCATATGGGAGATATGAACGTAATAACATCGGCCCTTTTTATATGTTCCTGTTCTTCCGCCACATCTTCGGCCACGACCCCTTTACTAAAACCTGCCAGATCGCTCCCTTTTAATACGGGATCGAATCCTAATTCATAAAGATCTCTGACCCTGACCTCATGCCCTGCCGACCTGAGAGCTTCCTGAAAAGTATCCAGAACAGCGTGATTAAAACTTTTCGGGTTGGGGTGGCAATATATTATCAGATGTTCCATTACAAGCACTCTCCTTTACTTAGCTATCTGCTCATGGCTCACAGGATGTTACCTCTCAGCTATGACCTTTCCCTCTTTTATCCGGGTCCATTTGCTGTTTATAATACATATGACATTTTTTGCAGGTGCCGTCCCCTTCGACCCACTTCGGATGCTCTTTCTTTATGGCATCTATTATGTGTTCTTCTGCGTGAGGTATGATCTCCAACAATTCTCTCGGCATTACCTTGCCGCATGTCGGACAAATATAATCCATTTCTGCTCCTTTTATTTTTCGTCACACTTATGGCTCACCAGCATCTCTTTGTTCAAGAAAAAACTAATGACCGTCCTGATGGCGACAATAGATCCGAGAACCGCGAGTTCCTGTAAAGTCGGCCTGATAACAGTCCGAATAAGGTCCGCCGCGATAAGAAACTCAAGACCCATCAGGATATAAGTTCCCAGATGATGCCGAATATGCTCCCTTTTTCCGCATACTTTTTCTCCCTGCATTCCGCGGACTTCCAAACGAACTACCTGGATAAACGAGATGACGGATCCCCAGGTAATAACGGATATTCCCGCTATCCCTATTGCCAGTGACAGATAATGTATGATTATCATACTTGCCTCCTAAGTTATTTATATTGTATACCCTTTCTGCTTCCTTTGGAACAGGTATAACAACACACTTTAATGATACCATTAGGGTATCTTCTGTCAACAAAGAAACCTTTTCCTATGTTTTTGGTATTCTAAAGATAAGAGCCTTATATTTACGCCACAAAAAGGCTTCTTGTGGCAAAATTAGGTTCAGCGGTGAGGTTGATCCCAAGCTTGCGCAGCCCTGCCTCATCGCCCGGAGTAGGCATATGAGTAAGGTGCACATCACAGCCACGAAGGTCTTTGAGTTTTTCCATGGCAAGCTGTGCTGTGGGATTCGTAGCCGCGCTTATACTGAGCGCGATGAGGGTCTCTTCCACGTCAAGACTGATAGTCTTGCTGTTCGATAAACTCTCTTTCATTTTTCTGATAGACTCTATTGTAGCCGGAGATAAAAGATGTATCTTGTCCGGAAGCTCGGCAAGGGTCTTTGCCGCGTTCAGGACCAGGCTTGAAGAAGCGTGAAGTATCGGCGAATTCTTTCCCGTAACTATCGTGCCGTCCGAAAGCTGTATCGCCGCGCCGCAAAATATTCCTTCATGTCCCTGTTCTTTTTTCTGGCCCTCCCGCATAGCTTCTCTTGCGGGGGCCACAACCACCCTGTCCTCGGGCTTCATTCCGATGCTTTTGAGGAGAAGTTCCGCCCTCTCCACTGTCTCCTTGTCTACAAAGCCCATGGCGTATTCACACGAGTACCGGAAAAATCTTCTTATTATCTCCTGTTTCGCGGCGTAAGAGACGGCATCATCATCCACTATGCCGAAACCGGCGCGGTTAACGCCCATATCGGTCGGGGACTTGTATACCGTGTTTTCCCCCATTATCCTCTGGAGTATCCTCTGAAGAAGCGGGAACGCGTCCACATCGCGGTTGTAATTGATAGCCGCCTCCCCGTACGCTTCGAGATGGAAAGGGTCGATAAGATTAAAGTCCCTCATCTCAGCCGTAGCTGCTTCATAGGCCACGTTCACCGGATGCTTTAGAGGAATACTCCAGATGGGAAAAGTCTCGAACTTGGAATACCCCACATTCACGCCTCTTTTATGTTCGTGGTACACCTGAGAAAGGCTGGTAGCAAGTTTCCCGCTTCCGGGGCCCGGCCCCGTCACCACTACAAGAGGTTTCGTGGTCTCTATATATTCGTTCGCCCCGTATCCCTCATCGCTTACTATGAGATCCACATCCGTCGGGTACCCTTTAGTGAACCTGTGCGTATACACTTTTACGCCTCGTCTCTCGAGCTTGTTCTTGAATATCTTAGCGGACGGCTGGTCCTCAAAACGGGTGATGACGACTCCGGCGAGCTCGAGGCCTCTCGAGCGGAGTTCGTCTATCATCCGGAGCGCGTCAGAATCATAGGTTATGCCGAAATCCGCGCGCATCTTCTTTTTCTCGATATCTCCCGCGTAAATACACATTATTATCTCGGCTTTGTCGGCCAGTCTCTGAAGAAGCTGCATCTTTACGTCCGGAGCAAAACCCGGAAGGACTCTCGAAGCGTGAAAATCGTACACTATTTTCCCGCCAAACTCCAGGTAGAGTTTATCCCCGTACTGGTTGACCCGCTCAAGTATCGCCGCTGACTGTTCTTCAAGATACTTAGCGTTGTCAAAACCCACTCTGTGTATGGTTTTCTTCTCTGCAGCAACCGACATCTTTACCTCCGAATTTTTTATGTGTTTATCAGTTTTTTTTCGCACTGGCACATTCCGCACATTTTTTTGCCGCACCCGACTCCGGACATTCACCCGTCCAGCAAAAGGTGCACAGTTTTTCTTTCGGCAGCCCTACGGCTTCCACCATATCGTCCAGCCTCTGATATCTCAAAGTGGTAACGTCCAGGTCTTTCCGGATCCACTCCACCATCTTTTCATATTTATCCGAATCGCTGTCGATATATTCCGATACATCCTCGATGTCATGCCCTTCGATATCCCGTATAGCTTTTCTCGCCGCTAGCTCGTCTATGCTCCTGGTAGAAAGGCAGAACTTGCACGGGAACATGAGCGGCGGACATGCCGGACGGACGTGTATTTCTTTCGCCCCGCAATCCCAAAGTTTGTTCACCGTAAAGTTCTTAAGCTGCGTACCTCTGACAATAGAATCCTCGCATATGACGATGCTGTTCCCGTTTATAACTTCCTTTATGGGTATCAGCTTCATGGTCGCGATAAGATCCCTTGTCTCCTGGGACGGCGGCGTGTAGCTGCGGCCGTATCCGGGAGTATATTTTGCCAGGGGCCTCCTCAGAGGCTTGCCTGATTCCATCGCGTAACCGAGAGCATGACCCACACCCGAGTCCGGTACACCGGCCACAAGGTCGACGTTAATATCCTTATCCCTTTTTGCCAATGCCCCGCCGCATCTTTCTCTTACGGTTTCCGTATTGATACCTTCGTAATCCGACGCGGGGAATCCGGTATATATCCAGAGGAACGTGCATATCTGCTCTTCAGACCTTCCCGGTCTTTTAGCCTCGAGTCCCTTTTCCGTAACCAGTACGATCTCCCCCGGTTTAAGGTCCTTTACAGTTTCAAACCCGTTGTTCGGGAAAGCGCTTGTCTCGGCCGTTATCGCCCACGTGCCCTCTTTTTTACCTATAATAAGCGGCGTATATCCCCATTTATCCCTGGCGGCATATATCCCGTCCTTATTGAGTAAGAGCAGCGAGCAGGATCCTTCTATCAGGTCATAGATCTTCTCTATGCCTGAAATGAGGTCTTCGCCCTGATTTATGATCTTCGCTATGAGTTCCGTGACGTTCACAGAACCCTCACTCATCTCACTGAAAGATACACCTTCGGAAAGCAGTTTTTCAGCCAACGCGTCCGCATTCTCGACCAGCCCGCTGGTGACTATGCAGAACGGACCGAACTTGGAATTCAGGAACATGGGCTGCTCACTGCTGTCTGAGATAACGCCTATCCCCTTATTCCCTGACATACGGGTGCAGTCCTCATAGAACTTGGACTTAAACTGGCTTTGACTGATATCGTGTATCTGTCGCTGGAACTTATCTCCCAAAACCGCTACTCCCCCGAATTCCGTACCCAGATGCGAATGGTAATCCGTTCCATACAACAGGGTTTTTGTACAATTTTCTTTAGACACTACGCCAAAAATACCGCTCATTTTTCTCTCCTTAGGTTCTTTGTGAGAATCCCATTATTCTCTATTTGTAATATTCCTGCAGCGCTTTCGGCAACATCGCAGCGCTGTTTTTGGCAGCTTCGATACCCGCTACGCTGGCTTCAGCCGCCGCCACTGACGTTACATACGGCATCTTCTTCTGTATCGCCATCATCCGTATATAGCTGTCATCATGCTTACTTTCCTTGCCGATGGGTGTATTGATTATCAGCTGGAGTTCGTTGTTCTTTATCGCGTCCGAGATATTAGGCCTTCCTTCATGCAGTTTCTTTATCTCGGTATTCACGACATTATTATCGCTAAGGAATTTACTGGTTCCCTTTGTAGCGAAAATCTTAAACCCCATGTCCCCGATACTTTTCGCGAGCGGAAGGATAGATGTCTTGTCCTTGTCGGCGACTGTGAGGAGCACATTTCCTTTGATCGGAAGCTTGGCGCCCGCCGCCTCCTGCGCCTTATAAAAGGCAAGCTCGAACGAATCGGCGACACCCATAACCTCTCCCGTCGCCCTCATCTCGGGTCCGAGAAGGGGATCCACTTCCGGGAACATGTTGAACGGGAATACAGCTTCTTTGACTCCGGTAAAAAATATGCGCATGTCTTTGACCTCCGGGAAATCACTTATTTTTTTTCCCATCATGATCTGTGTCGCGATCCTCGCTATCGGGACTCCCGTGACCTTTGACACGATCGGCACGGTACGTGACGCCCTCGGATTCGCTTCGAGAATATAAACAACATTCTCACATATGGCATACTGTATGTTCATAAGCCCCACGACTTTAAGCTCTTTCGCGATAGCTTTTGTATATTCGTCTATCTTTTTCAGATGTTCCTCTTTTATCGTCCTGGTCGGGATGGAGCAGGCCGAATCCCCTGAATGTACGCCGGCCAGCTCTATGTGCTCCATGACCGAAGCGACGAACGCCTCCTCACCATCGGACAACGCGTCAACCTCGGCTTCCACCGCCTGCTCAAGGAACCTGTCGATAAGCATAGGATGTTCCGGGCTTACGTTTATCGCCTCGAGTGCGTACCGCTTGAGCGACTTCTCATCGTAGATTATCTCCATTCCCCGACCTCCAAGGACGTACGACGGCCTCACCATTAGGGGAAATCCTATTTCATTCGCGATCTTCATAGCTTCGTCAAGAGATCTGGCTGTCCCGCTCTCCGGCTGTGGTATCCCAAGCTCGATCATTTTCTCCCGGAATTTTTCTCTGTCCTCGGCGAAATGTATGCTTTCGGGAGAAGTGCCGATTATCTTCACGCCGTTGTCTTTAAGCTCCTGCGCAAGGTTCAGCGGTGTCTGGCCGCCGAACTGAACTATCGCGCCTTCGGGTTTTTCTTTTTCGTAGATGGCCAGGACGTCTTCGACTGTCAGCGGCTCAAAATACAGTTTGTTCGATGTATCATAATCTGTCGACACGGTCTCCGGATTGCAGTTGACCATGATCGATTCATAGCCTTCGTCCCGCAGCGCGAACGCGGCGTGCACACAGGTATAATCGAACTCTATGCCCTGCCCTATCCTGTTCGGTCCGCCACCCAGGATCATGATCTTCTTGTTCTTACTTACGGGAACTTCGTCCTTTATATCCTTGTACGTTGAATAATAGTACGCCGCGTTATCGACACCGCTCACAGGCACGGCTTCGTAACGGGCGGTTATACCCAGGGATATCCTTTTTTCTCTCACCTCTTTTTCTTTGATGCTGAAAATGCCCGCAAGATACCCGTCAGCGAACCCCCACTCTTTGGCTTTTGCTAACTGCTCTTTGGTAAGGTCTGCCCATTTTATCTTCGAGATCTCCTCTTCATATTCTACAAGCTCCTTCATCTCATTGAGGAACCAGCGGCCTATATGGGTCGTCTCATAAAGATCTTCCACGCTCATGCCCTTGCGCAGCGCTTCATATATCAGAAATATGCGCTCGCTTGAGGGAGATGAGATCTTCTTTTTTATTTCGTCCAGTGTAAGCTCTTTGAAATCCTTAGCTCCGCCAATGCCATAACGCTTAATTTCAAGAGAGCGGATAGCTTTCTGAAAAGATTCCTTAAAGGTCTTGGCAAGACTCATCACCTCACCGACAGCTTTCATCTGTGTCCCGAGAATGTCCGTAGCCTGGGAGAATTTTTCAAAAGCCCAGCGGGCGAACTTTATGACTACATAATCTCCGCTCGGCGTGTATTTTTCAAGAGTGCCGTCTCTCCAGTAAGGGATCTCATCCATAGTAAGACCCGCGGCCAGCTTAGTCGATATACGCGCTATCGGGAAACCCGTAGCTTTTGAAGCCAGCGCCGAAGACCGTGACGTCCGGGGATTTATCTCGATAACTACCAGCCTGTCGTCCTCAAGGTTATGGGCGAACTGTATGTTGGTTCCTCCTATAACGCCTATGGCATCGACTATCCTATAGGAAGCGTCCTGCATACGGTCCTGCAGTTCCTGCGGCACGGTAAGCATGGGAGCGGAGCAGAAACTGTCGCCGGTGTGCACTCCCATCGGATCGATGTTCTCGATAAAACATACCGTTATTTTCTGGTTTTTGTGATCCCTGACGACCTCGAGCTCAAGCTCTTCCCAGCCAAGCACCGATTCTTCTATAAGTACCTGATGAACAATACTCACATTAAGTCCGCGCGTCGCGATGGTGCGAAGCTCTTCAAGATTATAGGCTATACCTCCCCCTGTTCCTCCCATAGTGTACGCGGGCCTTATTACCACAGGGTACGTGAGCTCACCGGCCGCTTTTTCGCATTCTTCAAGTGTGATACATATCTGTGAACGCGGGACTTCAAGACCCAGTTTAGCCATCGTTTCTTTGAACGCCAGGCGGTCTTCGCCGCGTTCGATAGCATCAGCCTTAACTCCGATTATCTCCACACCGTATTTTTTCAGAATACCTTCCTTACTGAGAGCAGAAGACAGGTTGAGGGCCGTCTGACCGCCGAGGTTCGGAAGAAGCGCGTCCGGTCTTTCTTTCTTTATTATTTTTTCGAGGCTTTCAACGGTAAGAGGCTCTATGTACGTCTTGTCGGCCGTCCCCGGATCTGTCATTATCGTAGCCGGATTGGAATTTACCAGAACAACCTCATATCCCTCTTCCTTGAGAGCCTTGCAGGCCTGCGTCCCGGAATAATCAAATTCACATGCCTGCCCGATGATTATCGGACCCGACCCTATGATAAGCACTTTTTTAATATCAGTACGTTTTGGCATTTCTCCTCCTCTTTGGACACCGCTCATAAAATAACGGACGCCCCCGCGTTTTTCGCGAGACCGTCCGTTATAATTTTTTTATAGATCCTGTGCCGTTTTCATTATTTCATCGTAATTTTCTCCCCCACCCCTTCTGTCACGTCTCCGTAACAGAAGGTATTGTACAGTATTTAGGTAATTCTTGCAAGAATATCGTGCGGTATCTGCCGAAAGAGGGCCACGGGACGTAGCTAAACCTAGAAAAGCAGACCGACTATCACCCTCGCCTGCAAATCATCACTCTTCTCAGTTACCCCAAATCCCGCCCCTAAAGCTAAATATGCCTTTCTTTTTATCAATGTGGTTGCTATTGTAGGACCCACATAATACTTTGATTCTGTATAATTTCCCGTAGATTCAACACCAAGTCTAAAACTGGGGAATATTTCATAACTCATACCTGCGGCATACTCATGTTCGACCTTCTCATCCATATCTGTTTTTATTTCGATTATCTGGTTATATGCTAAATTGAGCTTCCCTATATCTTTAGCCACAACTATTTTCCCTTCAAAAACATTCGGTTTAGATAAATCAGACGGTCTTATATATTCTAAGTATAGAAGAGCATCTACAGGATACTGGTCCTTTTCTCCGATACGATATTTTGTCTTCAATTTAAACCCTTCATAGTTGAAAGTGGACTTATCCTTTGTATTTTCCTGTTCGAACTGTACGTATCCACCAATATCCCATCTATCAGTTATACCGTATTCGAGTTCTAGCTGATGTTCCCAGCTATTTACTGAACTTTTATTCCAATCTGGAACTTTTGGGGTTAAATAGTACTCCGTTTCTAATCTTCCCTTAAGCATAGTCATATATTCATATGTCCATACATAGCTGCGTTTATCCGCAAAAGAACTCCCCGCAAAAAGAACAGTTAATGCCAGCACAAACCCAATTACTTTCTTACCCATCTCTCTTCTCCTTTAGTTTGTCTGAAATTGAAATTCAATTTCAATTGGTAGTCAAAAAAATATTACTTCTTGCACTTCCTACATATACCGAATATCTCTAGCCTGTGGTTTTTGGAAGTAAATCCAAATTTCTTGCATAGCTTCTCCTGAAGCTCTTCTATCCTTTCATCCACCGCTTCAATAAATTTTCCGCATTTAGTACATACCATATGATCATGGTGCTCATGTCCATATTTAACTTCATACCTCTTAACCCTATCACCAAAATCTACCTCTTTAGCTATGTCTGCTTCA
>CAZUYM010000036.1:5166-10998 GCA_964624805.1 uncultured Planctomycetia bacterium | reverse complement strand
TCAATATCTTGCGTAGAGTCCGGGGTCCCTTCGGCTTCACTTTGTTCAGCCTCGGGATCCCTGTCTCTCCTCGATATTTTAAAAGTTCTTTTACAGGCTAGGCTCGTAAATATCTTGTGCAGAGTCCAGGATCTTGTCAGAGTTAACCTGGTTAAAACTAACCAGGTTAAAAATAGTGCCCTTGTGGTTAGTTCCGGGTATGTGACCGGTATTTTGGCCGAAATTAACCAGGTTAAACCTGTGGATAACTTGTTAAATGAAGGAGATACAAGAGTTAAAACGGGCATTTTTTGACTGAAAATAGTGGAATTTTAGTCAATTTTCACTGTCAAGGCAAAAAAGCCAACTTTTTTGATGCTAACTATATATTGTGTTTTTCTTGACAAGGCACTCAATATATGGTATTTTTTGAAACGGTTCTTCAAATGGGGGCTTCTGAAAAACCGCAGCAAAAGTGGACCCATCAAAACAAAAAGACATTCGAAAAAAAGATCATTCACGGGTGAAAAGAAAAATAAAAAAGACATAGTATTTTCCACGCGCTTAGATAAGAGTAGCAACGGAAAAAACAAAGCAACCATAGGAAAAGAAAGGAAGTAATATGTATTCAACGGACATTAAATTCATCAGGAAAAGGGACGGACGGCTTGAACCTTTTGACCCGCAAAAAATGGAAAGCGCCATTTTCGCGGCCGCCAAAGCAGTAGGCGGGGAGAACACAGAAAAATCACAGGAGATAACAAGGCAGGCAATTTCTTTTTTAGAAGTCCTGTATAAAGATGATCGTGTTCCCACGGTGGAAAATGTCCAGGATCTTGTTGAAAAGATCCTGATAGAGAACGGGCATGCTAAGACTGCCAAGACTTATATTCTCTACAGGGAACAGCACTCTAAACTTCGCCAGACAAAAATTCTGTTGAACGATGCCGTTAATATGGTCGACAATTATATTCAACAGAAGGACTGGCGTGTTAAAGAGAATGCCAACATGGGATATTCCTTGCAGGGTCTTAACAACTTTATATCTACAGCCGTCTCCAACAAATACTGGCTCGACCGTATCTATCCCAAAGAAATTGCCGAAAGCCATCTTGAAGGGGACATACACATACATGATCTGGGATCCATAAGCGCTTATTGCTGCGGCTGGGATCTGAAGGATCTGCTTATTATGGGGTTTGGGGGAGCGTACGGCAAAGTGGAATCTAACGCGCCCAAACATTTCCGTGTAGCCTTGGGGCAGATCGTGAACTTCTTTTATACTTTACAGGGTGAAGCCGCGGGAGCGCAGGCATTCTCCAACTTTGATACGCTTCTCGCTCCTTTTGTACATTATGACAAATTGGATTACCCGCAGGTGCGCCAGTATATGCAGGAGTTTATCTTTAATATCAACGTTCCTACGCGGGTAGGGTTTCAGACCCCGTTCACGAACATTACCATGGATCTGACAATACCGAAATCGTTCAAAGATGAAGCTGTCGTGGTCGGAGGCGAGTTTAAGGACGCGAAGTACGGAGATTTTCAGCATGAAGCGGATCTCATAAACAAGGCATTTTGTGAGGTAATGATAGCGGGGGACGCCAAAGGACGTATTTTCTCCTTTCCTATACCTACATATAACATAACCAAGGATTTTGACTGGAAGAATCCCGATCTTGAGGGATTGTGGCAGATGACCGCGAAATACGGGATTCCTTATTTCTCAAACTTCGTTAACAGCGATATGGATCCTGACGACGCGAGAAGCATGTGTTGCCGGCTGCGCCTGGATAACAGGGAGCTGAGGAAAAGAGGCGGCGGCTTGTTCGGGTCTAATCCTCTTACCGGGTCCATCGGAGTGGTCACGCTTAATATCCCCCGTCTGGCGTATATGTCCGCTGACAAGAACAACTTCTATGCGGGTCTTGATGAGCTTCTGCGGATATCCAGGGAAGCGCTCGAGCTGAAGAGGAAGGTACTTGAGCAGCTTACAGAACAGGGCCTTTATCCGTATTCGAAACACTATCTGCATGACATAAAGAAGAGGAGTGGGACTTACTGGGCAAATCACTTTTCCACGATAGGCGTCGTAGGGATCAACGAAGGATGCCTTAACCTTTTTAAAGAGGATATCAGCACGGACAAGGGTAGAAGGTTTGCCCTGGAGCTGTTGAACTATATCCGGGATAGGATGGTAGAGTTTCAGGAGGAGACGGGTCATTACTACAATCTGGAGGCTACTCCCGCGGAAGGCACCACTTATCGCCTGGCCAAGATGGATAGGGAAAAATTTCCCGGGATAGTTACGCAGGGCAAGGAAGAGCCGTATTATACCAACTCGTCGAATCTTCCTGTTAACTATACGAGTGACCTGTTCGCGGCACTTGACCACCAGGATGATATACAGGCCCTTTATACCGGGGGAACGGTATTTCATATGTTCCTGGGAGAAAGGATGGAGGATGTAGAGGTCTGCAAAAAACTCATCCGTACCATAGCCCAGAATTACAAGATGCCGTATTTTACAGTGTCGCCCACGTTTACCATATGCTCCACACACGGGTATATTACCGGCGAACATTTTATATGCCCGCATGAAGGATGTAACGAGCATTTGCATGATAAATCCAGCAAGGAGGTCACAATATGAGTAAGCAGAACTGCAATGTAGAGGTTTTCTCAAGAGTAACCGGTTTTTTTAGGCCGGTCCAGTCGTGGAATAAAGGAAAAGTCGCGGAATTTGGCGATAGAGAGAGATTCAATGTCGATAAAAAACAGATCGAGAACAAAGATGGTAATTGCAGGGTTGCAGAACCTCTCGCTGGTTGATTATCCCGGATGTCTGGCTTCAACGGTATTTCTGCAAGGATGCAATTTTAAATGCGGCTATTGCCACAACCCGGATCTTATATCGTTGGAAAAAAAATTCGAGTTCACCGAGAAAGAATTCTTCGAATTCGCTGAGCAGCGAAAAAATTTCATTGAAGGAGTCGTTATCTCCGGCGGCGAGCCTTCACTCTACGAAGAACTTCCGGAATTCACCAGGAGGATAAAAGATCTGGGGTTTAAGGTAAAGCTTGATACTAACGGATCGAATCCTGAACAGCTTGATATGCTCCTTCGTGAGTATTTGCTGGATTTTGTCGCGATAGACATTAAAACCTCCTTCAGCAGGTATTCCCTTGTGTCGAACGACGAGAACATCCAGAAAAAGGTGACCAGAAGCATCTATCTGGCAATGCTTTCTACGGTACCGTATGAATTCAGGACCACCTGCGCTCCAGGTATCGTCAGCGAAGAGGATATCCGTCAAATAGCCGAGACAGTGAATGGCGCCGAGAATTATTGTCTTCAGCAATTTCATCCCCGGAGCACTTATGACACGGATTTTAAGGACGTTACCCCGTATGAAGGGGAGACCCTGAAAAAGTTCAAGGCTATACTGGAAGAGAATGTCAAAAACGTGACGATAAGAGGAATTTAAAACCCCTTAGCCCGCAGCAAAGATTCAAAATGCCCTTTTCTCAACTTTACAGGCGGTTTGTATAGTGGGTCTCCGATCAGTACCATTTTCCATGAAAGAAAAGGCAGGCTCTTATAATAAGCTTCAACGAGAGTGTATTTCCCCGCGGTTAGAAAATAAAAGAACTCAGAAGGAAGAGGAAAAGCGTTAATATAAGGTTCCCCGACAGGCCGTTCCGGGCTATAATCCTCCTTTTCGTCGGATTATTTACGCCCTCCACGGTAATCAAATCCACCCACGTACAACAAAAATAAACGTAACAGATAATGTCCTCCTTCGCTAATTCATTTCATATCATTCAGCTTCGGAGGACAACCTTCGCCTTTTCTGGAATGGCAAAGCCAACCGTAGCCGAGTAATATATAAATAGATTGGCGAAGGTTGGCGTCCCCGACAGGATTCGAACCTGTGCTCCCGGCTCCGGAGGCCAGTACTCTATCCAGCTGAGCTACGGGGACGCGCGTGATATCTGAGAGATATCATTATACTTCTTTTGCCGGCATCTGTAAATTTTCATTTAAACCGGCTCAGCCGGAGTGCTAGACTGGGAAAGCGGGAAGGGCTGTTACCAGCATTAAATAAGCCCCGGCGCAGATTATAACGCTACAACCCCTATGCCTGCTGATTAATATTGACAAACTAAACGTTTTTTAGTATATTGTCCAAGTAGAAAGTTTTCAATCTAACAGGAGGTGTTGTATGAACAAGGCAGAATTTATCGAATCAGTTGTAAAAGAAGGTCAGTATGACACGAAGTCCGAAGCTACAAGAGCGTATGAAGCAGTTGTAAGTGCTCTTAGCGGCCGCCTGAGCAAAGGTTCCGCGAGCGCCAGAGTTATTCGTCTTCCTGAACTGGGAACGTTCAAAATGAAGACGAGAAAAGCCAGAACGGGTAGAAACCCGCAGACCGGCAAATCAATAAAGATAGCGGCTAAGAAAGTTGTTACTTTCAAAGGCGGCAAAAGCCTGTCAACAAGCCTCTAATATCTCTGAATAGAGATAAGGCAACAGCCCCTGTCCCGTTGGGATGGGGGCTGTTTTTGTCTTGAAGCCATATACATTAACTTTTGGATTTTTTCTTTTACGTAATGTATAATGAAGCTTATCCGACAAGGTCAGCAAAACAACCAAAGGGGCATCAATGTTCACAGTCGATCAGATAGCAGGTTTAGTTAAAGGCGCGGTAATAGGCGACGGCAAGGTAACCATAAAAGGGATGGCCGCGTGTAATTCCGCCGAAAAGGGCGACGTCACTTTCGCTACCGACGCCAAAAGCCTTGAATACGCGGGAAAAAGCAAGGCGTCGTGCGTGCTTACAGAAACTGAAATAAGCGAATTCCCGAAAACACAGCTCAAGGTAAAAAACCTGAAAGAAGCTGTGACTATCCTTTATAACGTGATGCTGGAGATGGAAAAAGCTCCGGAAGGCAATATCCATCCGGAAGCTATCGTGGATGGCAGTGCCAGGCTGGGGGAGAACGTAACCATAGGGCCCGGAGCCACGGTAGGCGCGGAAACGGCTATAGGCAAAAATACGGTCATAGGAGCCAATTGCGCTATCGGCAGCAACGTTGTAATAGGAGACCGGTCCAAGGTGTATGCTAACGTAACGATATATGACGGGATGCAACTGGGGAACAAAGTTATTATACATTCTGGTACCGTTATCGGCGCCGACGGATTCGGGTACGTCCCCGCCGGTGAAAAAATATACAAAGTCCCGCAGATGGGGAAGGTCATCATACAGGATAACGTGGAGATAGGCGCGAATTCATGTGTCGACCGGGGAACTTTCGAAGATACGGTAATAGGTGAGAATACAAAGATGGATAATTTTGTCCAGATCGCGCATAACGTAAAGATAGGTAAAAACAATCTGATAGCGTCACAGACCGGCATAGCCGGCAGCACTTCGACCGGAGAGAACGTTATGATGGGCGGGCAGGTAGGTATTGCCGATCATGTGAAGATCGGGAATAACGTTAAGCTGGCCGCCAATACGGGGATCTCGGGGAACGTAAAAGACGGAGAGGTGCGGTTAAGATACCCGGCGCGATCGCCTCTGGAGACAAAGAAGTTGGACAGGCTTATGATACTAATGCTCCGGAACGCGGATAAGTTCGGAAAATTTTTGAAAGATCTGTCAAAATAGCATTTAGTAAACTGGAAACGGGGAACTGTTAACTGTTTACAGTTTACCGTTTACAAACGGAGTCGAGTATTCAGTTTTATCGGACAAGGTAACGGAAAGATGGAGAGAATATGATCATTCTAACAGGCGGTGCGGGGTTTATCGGCAGCTGTTTTCTCTGGAAACTGAATGCCGA
>CAZUYM010000036.1:0-5066 GCA_964624805.1 uncultured Planctomycetia bacterium | reverse complement strand
TAACAGGCGGTGCGGGGTTTATCGGCAGCTGTTTTCTCTGGAAACTGAATGCCGAAGGCATAGATGATATTATTGTAGTAGATAATCTTGATGATTCCGGCAAGGAGAGGAACCTTGATGGAAAGAAGTTTAAAGATTACATCCACAAAGAAGAGTTTCTGAAAGCCGTCCAGTCAAAGAAGATCTCAAAACCCGACCATGTGGTCCATATGGGCGCCTGCAGTTCGACTATCCTCACGGACGAGGAATACTATATGAAAAATAACTATGAGTATTCCAAGACGCTTGCTGAATGGGCGCTGCCGAAAAACGTGCCCTTTCTGTATGCCTCATCCGCCGCTACGTACGGTGACGGCAGCCAGGGTTACAGCGACCGGGACGGGGATACCCCCGCCCTCAAACCGCTTAATATGTACGGATATTCCAAACATATTTTTGATATGCTGGTTCTTGATAATGGTCTTGCCGACAAGGTCACGGGTCTCAAGTTCTTTAACGTTTTCGGCCCCAATGAGTATCATAAGGGCGAGATGATGAGTATTATCTGCAAAAAATTCTCACAGATAAAAGAAGAAGACCGCATAACGCTTTTTAAGTCCTACATGGAAGATTATGCCGACGGCGAACAGAAGCGGGACTTTATTTACGTTAAGGACGCGGTAGAGGTTATGTACCACCTTTTCTGCCATCCGGACACGACTGGGATCTTTAACCTGGGGACCGGCCAGGCTAACAGTTGGAACAGTTTGGCGAAAGCGATGTTCAGCGCGATAGGGAAGCCCCCGGTAATTGAATACATAGACATGCCGGAACACCTTAGGGATAAATACCAGTATTTTACACAGGCGGACATGTCAAAACTCAGAGGCACAGGATACGAACCGAGTTTTAGGCCTCTCGAAGAATCCGTAAAAGACTACGTAAGCTACCTTGAAACAGGCGCCCGCCTCTGACGCTCCCGGTAAAATCCAACATATGATCTACGGATATTGTTTGAATTCTTTTGTGGCAGGATTGTAAATAGTAATACGGTTACGGCCGTTGTTTTTAGATTCGTACAGGGCGTGGTCGGCCTGACCTATGAGGTATTCCGGTTTATAATCGGGATCCCCGCCGTAGGAAGATACCCCCATGCTGAGGGTAACGGTAGCATGCGTGTGGTCTACCGGGATCTGAGTGTGCTCGACCTTGTCTTTTATCCTGTCGGCGACTTCCATAGCCTGGTCCGTTAAGGTCTTAATACGGTTTGCCACGCTTTGAGCTTCTTCATGTCCCGCTTCCATCAAAAGTACAGCGAATTCCTCGCCGCCGTATCTGGCCACTATGTCGGAAGTCCTGACGCTTTCAGTGATTATTTCCGCTACAGTTCGCAGGGCGGCATCGCCGGCCAGGTGTCCGTGGGTATCGTTAAATTCCTTGAAGTGGTCCACGTCGCACATTATCAGAGAAAGAGGCCTGCTGTACCTGTGGGACCGGCTTATTTCTCTTTCGAGATGTTCCTTAAAATACTTCTGGGTATAGAGCCCCGTAAGACCGTCATGTACCGCCTGATATTCGGCGAGACGTTTTTCATCCTCTATCTTTGTGCTGTATTCTCGATAAAGGAGCACTGACAATATCAGAAGAAGCAGCACGGCGAAGGAGATCCTGGTTATGTTGATCGTGTTGTTGTATTCCTCAAGCCCACGCTTGTATTCCTTGTTGATATCGTAGACCAGAAGTGTTCCGATCTCGCGGTTGCCGTAACTCACCGGATAAACGTATTCAGCGTTCAGGATGTCGACTTCTTTGACGTTTTTCAGCACGCTTCGCATGACGCCCTGTTTGTCCTGGTATACAAAATTCACACTTAAGAATGGGATGTCATTATACTTTTCGATAAAGGCGCTGATCTTGTCGAGAGATGGTTCGGGGACCTCTTTTTTGAAGCTCTGATATATGGAAGACGAAAGTCTTTCGGCACGCTCCAGATTATAGGAAGCGGGTTTCTCTATAAAGTACTGGTACATTATGCTGCTCTGACGGTTGAGCAGGAAGTTGAAAAGGAACCAGCTAAGGATCGTAAGAAGCGCCAGATAGGCGATGAACCGTGTTTTTAGAAAGGAAAATTTCACTTATAAGACCCCATGTTGACGCAAGAAATGATGATAACAGATAAGTATATTATATCCGGGGTGGAGGGAAAAGGCAAAATATTTTACGGGGAGCTTCTTTTACTCTCCAATTGAAATTTGAGGATATCTATGTTATATTTGCACTATCAAGAGACAACACAACCATTAAGGAGTTTCATATGAATGAAGTTTATACCGCGAAGGACATAATAGAAATGGCTGTACAGGCTAAAGGAAAAGGGCAGGAGCTTTACCTGGCCCTTGCCCGCAACAGTGAGAACTTTCATGTAGGGGAACTTTTTACAGCTCTTGCCAAAGATGAGCACAGGCATAAGATGCAGCTTGAAAAATGGCTGGATGAATTGGGATCTGACAAACAGGAAGAGGCGTATCCGGGAGAGAGAGCGTTATACCTGAAGGCTCTTGTGGATGAAAACGCTTTTAAATGCGATTCAGCCACAAAACAGGCGCTTGAGACTACAATAAGCGAAGAAGAGGCTCTGCAGGCCGGTATCACTTTTGAGAAAGATTTTATGCTTTTTCTGCACGACCTTAAGCAGCACGTTGTCCCGGCAGGCGGGAAAGCTATAGACGAGCTTATTGACGAAGAGATAAAACACTTGAGAGACATGTTCCATCTTAAGGAGAAAATTAATAAGAGTTAATAGAGAGAGAAATATGTCATTGCGAGCGCAGCGAAGCAAACCCTATCCATAGCAGAACCGCCGGCATATGCCGGCGGTTTTTATTTATCCAGGACTGCCGGAACTGTCTTCATAACCGAATTTATTAAATAGATACTATCCGCGTTCAAAAGGTCCTCCTCAAAGAGGACCTTTTCTTCGGTGGGCGATACCTTCGAGGTTAAGAGATATTTCCTGTAAACTCCGGGTAAGAGTCCGCAGGAAACAGGCGGAGTGTAGCAGACCCCGTTCTTTTCGACCAGGATATTGCTTATGCAGCCTTCTGTCAGCTCACCTCTTTCGTTGAAAAAGATCGTTTCGAAAAAGCCCTTCTTCCGACCAGCTGTAAGTTCGTCGTCATACAGGGTACGAGCTGTGGTCTTGTGACGAAGGAGTTTATTCGCGCTGCTAACGCGCTTATCAGAGAGGTGTATTTTGACGGGGAGGACGGGCGTGAGATCTTCCAGGACGGACGAGTTGATAGTGAACGTGCCGGCATCATCAAGGACGAGGCGTACTCGGTATTTCGAGTTATCAGAGAACGATCGGGCCTGATCTCTCAGGGCGAGAAGCACAAGGTCACTATCCAGAGAGAAAGACAAAGCGGTTGAGCTTTTCTCAAGCCTTTCGAGGTGAAGTTTCAGGAGGAAAAAGTCCCCATCCTCCCAGAGTATGGTCTCAAGAATCTGAAAATTTTCCATAAAATTACTACGTGCCGGGGGTGGTATTAAAGTTTATACGTTCTGGTAAGTTCTTTTTTCAGATACCGGACCGCGGAATCAACATTATCAATAGTCTCAAAAAGAGACAGGTCTTTTTCGTCTACCATTCCCCAGTGTTTAAGAGCCTGGAAGTTAACAACTTCGTTCCAGTACTCACTTCCATAAAGAACTACCGGCATGTTTTTTTTGGTTTTTTTAGTTTGAATAAGGGTGAGTATCTCAAAAAGCTCATCGAAGGTGCCAAACCCTCCGGGGAAGACTACCAGGGCCTTTGCCAGGTATACGAACCAGAACTTTCTTATAAAAAAGTAATGGAAATCGAACGCCAGTTCCGCGGATTGGTGCACGTTAGGGTTTTGCTCCATCGGCAGACTTATGTTCAGTCCGATGGATTTCCCTCCGGCCTTTTTTGCTCCGTGATTGGCAGCTTCCATTATTCCCGGACCGCCGCCGGAACATATCATAAAGTTTTTACCTTTTTTCTTAAGCTGACCGAACCAATGTGTGAGCTTCTCGGAGATAAGGGAAGCATCTTCATAATACTTGCTCATGAGGAGAGATTTTTCAGCTTGCTTATATTCCGCCTCAAGAGCCTTAGAGAAGGTTTTTGCCTTCTTCATTTTAACTTCAATGCTTTTGAAATTGGCTAGTGCTGTTTTGCGCGGAAGGGTCCTGGCTGAACCGAAAAAAACAACAGTACTGTCTATATTGTGTTTTTGAAAGCGGTGTTTTGGTTCTTCAAGTTCTGAAAGGATTCGAATAAGCCGTGCAGCCGGACTTTTTAAGAATTTGCTGTTTTTGTACGCTTTTATGAGACGCGGGGATGAGTTTTTATTATTAGCCATAGTTTTCCTTTGGGTAGGGGGAAAAGAGAGCATTCGGTCAGATTTGTCACTTCTTTTCCCCTATTTTTTTCCTTATTTCTGGCGCAATCATGCAGTTTTTTTCTTCGCTGGTTACTAACTTATAAAATTCACATTCTGTACACTTGCAATATTTTTGCGCAAGAGTTCCAAGGCAAAGCGTTCCATCGATCGCCCAACAAGCTCTCCCGCCATTTTTACCGCCATTTATTCCGTTTGCTCTGACCTCAATTGACGCGGGACAAACTCCAAACTCATCAATTTTTGATCCTCCAGGTTCTCTCCCACACTTACGGAATTCCCAACAATTTATTTTTGGCATGCTCACCCCATTATCCAATGCGCCTATTTCCCAGTATCACTAGTCCTTATGGATCGACTTGGTTATCCAAGTAGTGATTCGGGCCTTGGTGTCGTATGACCGCTTCAAATCACTTCGTGCTTTTGCGTCCTACTCAGCCTGCGGTACTGCTATAACTATTAAACGTGGCGTGCCAGGCAGGATTCGAACCTGCGACCAACGGCTTCCCTCCGCTCAGCCTTCGGCTGATGCTCGGGGCCCCTGCGGCCCTCATTTGATTCGGGCCTTGGTGTCGTATGACCGCTTCAAATCACTTCGTGCTTTTGCGTCCTACTCAGCCTGCGGTACTGCTATAACTATTAAACGTGGCGTGCCAGGCAGGA
>CAZUYM010000035.1:0-11274 GCA_964624805.1 uncultured Planctomycetia bacterium | reverse complement strand
ATGGTCAAATAGCAGTCAAACCAAAACAAACCTACATAAACCCACACAAACATACACAAACCTATACAAAATACTGGTATTTTTCGGTATCCTCTTAATTACATTGACATACTTCCCTAATATGGATATAATTTTGTGGTAATTATATCTATAGAATTATATTTCTATATATATATATTCTGCATAGCGTAGCTGAGGGCGGTATCGGGAAAGTGTGCACCAGGCCATTTTCAGTGTTTTTTTGTAGGCTAATTTTAAAACAATTTAATAAAAAGGGTGTGTGATGGAAGAAAAAAACGAGCTAATTGAACAGAGATATAAGAACCTTGAGAAGCTTAAGGAAACAGGTATTAATCCGTTCGGAGAGCATTTTTCGGACATAGAGAGTATAGGATCCGTGAAGGAAGAGCCGACCGAAGGGCGGAAATGCCGTATAGCAGGCAGGATAATGGCCAGAAGAGAGCATGGGAAAAGCGCGTTTTTGGACCTTAAGGATTTTTCAGGCCGTATGCAGGTATACGTCAGGAAGAATGTTGTGGGAGATGAAGCGTTTGAAACATACAAGAGCCTGGACATAGGGGATATAATCGGCGTGGCAGGGGAGCTTTTTAAGACCAGGACCGGCGAAGATACGGTGCAGGTATCCGAGTTCAAGGTGCTTTCCAAATCGCTTCTTCCTCTGCCGGAGAAATGGCATGGCCTGAAAGATGTGGAGACAAGGTACAGGCAGAGGTACGTAGATCTTATTGTTAATGATGAAGCGCGGGATAAATTCAGGACCAGGATAAACCTGGTACAGCATATACGGGAAAATCTTATAGGGAAAGGCTTTCTGGAAGTGGAAACGCCTATGATGCACCCGATAGCCGGCGGCGCGGCCGGTAAGCCTTTCAAAACACATCATGAAGCTCTTGATATGGACCTGTATCTCAGGATAGCTCCAGAGATATATCTGAAGAAACTTCTTGTAGGGGGATTTGAGAAAGTATTTGAGATAAACAGGTCGTTTCGCAATGAGGGTATATCCACACGTCATAATCCCGAGTTCACCATGATGGAAGTCTATGAAGCGTATTCTGACTGTGACGGCATGATGCGGTTAACAGAAGACCTTGTTCGTTCGGCCGCGAGGTTATTGCTGGGGACGGAGAAGTTTCAGTACCAGGGGAAGGACATCGATCTGACAACATGGAAGAAGGTATCTTTCGCGGAACTTATGGATACCAACTTCGGGATAAGAGTTCAGGATCCTCTGACGGAATGGGTGAAGAAGCTCAAGGCGAAAGGGATAGAGATAGAAGGCGATAACGTAAGTAAGACGCAGATAATAAACATAGTAGGAGAACTTGTCGAGCCGGAAGCCGAGACACATCCTGTTTTTGTAGTGGATATGTTCAAGGAGCTCAGCCCGCTGGCAAAAGAGAAAAAGGACGCACCGGGACTGGTGGACAGGTTCGAGCTTTATATGGGCGGTATGGAGATAGCCAACGCGTACTCTGAGCTCAACGATCCGATAGACCAGCGCGAAAGGTTCGAACAGCAGGCAAAAGCGGATCCGGAAGCGGTGGTTGATGAAGATTTTGTAAGGGCACTTGAATACGGTATGCCGCCTGCAGGGGGCCTTGGTATAGGCATAGACCGCCTGGCAATGATATTTACGGATTCGGCAAGCATTCGGGAAGTGATACTTTTCCCGCATATGAGACCGGAATAAAAAAAACAGTGAATAGTCGTTAGTGAATAGTGAATAGCACTAGCGACTAGAGACTAACGACTAGAGACTAAATTATGTGGAGTTTTTTCTTAAGCAGGAGATATTTTCTTTCCAAGCGTAAAGAGGGAATGATATCGCTAATAAGTACGATATCGGTCCTCGGTGTGGCGCTTGGAGTGGCTTCACTGATAATCGTAATGTCGGTGATGAACGGGTTTGATCTTGAGGTCAGGAAAAAGATCATAGGTACCTACGCGCACGCGATAGTGATGCGTGAAGGCGGCATAAGTGAGCCAAACGAACTAACGGACTATTTTGAATCTATGCCCGAGGTGGACAGCGCTTCGGCGTTCATAACCGGCCAGGCAATACTCAGAAAAGATGATAGTGCTGCAGGGATACTTATTAAGGGGATAGACCCGGACAAAGAATCAGAAGTTTCGCAGGTTCTCACATACTCAGGCGACAGCGGAGAGCAGTTGAAGGGAAAGACAATTGTCCTCGGCAGCGAGCTTATGAAAAACGAGCGGATAGCTGTCGGAGATACGGTGGAGATACTGCTCCCGTATTCAGCGCTTGATATGGAAAAAGAAAAGCTCAAGGTTATAGGGACTTTTACTTCCGGCAGATACGATTACGACTCCAATATAGGGGTGGTGGGGCTTGATACGGCAAGGGAACTCTTCCGGATGAAGGGGAACAGGGTTTCCGGCATAGGTCTTCGGGTAAGTGACGAGATGGATGTGACCGCCATAAGGGATAAACTTCAGCGTACGCTGGGGTATCCGTACACGGTAAAGAGCTGGATGGACCTTGACCGTAACCTGGTCGCTGCCCTGGCGCTTGAAAAGAAAATGATGTTCATAATACTGGCGCTGATAGTGATGGTGGCGTGTTTTAATATATCCAGCTCACTTATAATGATGGTCATGGAAAAGACCAGGGATATCGGGATACTTAAGGCGATAGGGGCAAGCGCGTGGGGAGTAAGACTGATATTTCTTTTTGAGGGAACAATGATAGGGCTTCTGGGTATTTTTGCCGGCGGGTTTTCCGGCGTTTATATTGCAAGGCGTGTTAACGATGTGGCGGATCTCATAGAGCGTTTAACCGGGATCACGGTCTTTCCAAGCGACGTGTATTATTTTACGGAAATACCGGTAAAGGTAAGCCGTCCGGATGTGACTCTTATTATTTCCGTCGCGATGATACTTACGGTAGTGGCGGGGATCTATCCGGCATGGAAGGCATCGAGGCTGGATCCGGTAGAGGCTATCAGGTACGAATAGAAGGGTTTGTTTAAAGTATGCTAAGAGCTGAGAATATAGATAAGACTTTTAAGCAGGGATCTAAACCCGTCCACGCGGTGAAGGGCGCGACCCTTACCGTGGAAAGAGGGGAAAGGATATATATTCACGGACCGTCAGGTGCCGGGAAATCTACCCTTCTTCAGGTGCTGAGCGGTTTGAACCGGCCTACTGGCGGAGCGGTAACCTTTGGGGATAAAAACATATACAGGTTATCCGACACCAGAAGAAGCAGGGTAAGAAACCGGTCTTTCGGGTTTATTTTTCAGTTCTATCATCTTTTGCCGGAGCTGACGGTTCTTGAGAACGTAATGCTGCCCGGGATGATGAAGGGGGGCGAAAGACGCAGAAAACTGAAAGACAGAGCTCTGGAGCTTCTGAATACGGTGCATATGAAGGAGCGCCTTACGCACAGACCTTCACAGCTTTCGGGCGGGGAGTCACAAAGGACAGCGATAGCGAGAGCGCTTATAAATTCTCCGGAAGTCCTTTTTTGCGATGAGCCTACGGGGAACCTCGATTCGGATATGAGTGACCAGATATACGCTCTCGTGAAGGATATCAGCGAAAAGAACAATATGAGCGTGATACTGGTATCGCATCAGGGAGTTGAAAAGGATTTTTTCAATAAAGAATATTACATGAAGGACGGCAAGGTAGAAACTATGGTGAACACAGGTATGGGCAGTATCTGAAGAACGTAACGGAAGGGATGCAAATGGGACTGAAAATATTTTTGGACGGGAAATTTGTCGAGAAAGAAAATGCGCGCGTGTCTGTATTTGACCATGGAGTTCTTTACGGTGACGGTGTGTTCGAAGGCATACGATCATATAATAGGAGAGTATTCAAACTGGACGAGCATATAGACCGTCTTTATCGGGGAGCCGACGCGATACACCTTAAGATACCCATGACCAAAGAAGTGTTCAAATCGAAAGTGATAGAGACTCTTAAACTGAACGATCTTAACGACGCGTACATCCGAGCCGTTGTTACCAGGGGAGAGGGAGATCTCGGGCTTGATCCGCGCAAGTGCCCGAAGCCGACCATATTTATAATCACAGATACGATAAAGCTTTATCCCGAGGAGTTCTACGAGAAGGGGTTGCCGATAGTGACTTCCAAGGTAAGGCGGAACCATCCTACGACGCTGGACCCCAGGATAAAATCCCTTAACTATCTGAATAATATACTCGCGAAGATAGACGCGATAGAAGGCGGGACAGAAGAAGCGCTAATGCTGAGCATCGAAGGATATGTTGTGGAGTGCAGCGGAGACAATATACTTCTGGTACGTGATGGTAAACTCTTTACTCCTCCCTCTGAGATGGGAGCATTAGAGGGTGTAACGCAGGACACAGTCATAGAAATGGCCCAAAAGTTGGGGATAACCACCGAGTTTAAAAACATACTTCCCGAGGAAGTCCTTCAGGCCGACGAATGCTTTTTGACCGGGACAGCCGCGGAAATAATCCCGGTAATTGATCTGGACGGTAAAACGATAGGTTCCGGCAAACCCGGCGAGATCACGCATCTGCTCAGGCAGGAGTACAAGAAGTTGACTCAAACAGAGGGCACGGAGTATTAAACAGTGATCAGTCATCAGTCATCAGTGATCAGTTAAGTGATCAGCTATCAGTTTAGGAGTGAAAATGAAATGTGACATATGTAAAAACAGGGAAGCTACGGTGCACCTGACGGAAGTCGTGAATGACAATGTGAAAAAGCTTCATCTTTGTGAAGAGTGTGCTCATGATAAAAGCGAGGAGATGCAGTCGCATTTCGGGCTTACGGACCTGTTAACGGGGCTTATGGATCTGGGTCCTTCGATGCCGGACGGAGATGTGGGGCAGGACATAGATGTAAAATGCCCCGAATGCGGTCTCACGTATTTTGATTTTCAGCGGTCCGGCAGGCTTGGTTGCGGGAAATGTTACGAAACGTTCGAGGGGAACCTGAACGGTCTTCTGAGAAAGATACACGGTTCAGAAAGGCACGTCGGTAAGATGCCTTTCAAAAATGACGAAGCCGTAAAAGACCAGGAAGATCTGCTGCGTCTTAAAAATGAGCTTACCGATCTTGTTCGTACGGAAGAGTTTGAAAAAGCGGCACTCATGAGGGACAGGGTAAGAGAACTGGAAGAAAAACTGGAAGGGTAGAGCGGTATATGAAACTGGACGATCTTATAAAAGGAAAGACAGAATGGCTACGGGGCGAAGGGCCGAATTCCAATATAGCTATATCCACTCGGGTGCGTCTGGCAAGGAATGTAGCGGGGCATATTTATTTTGACCACGCGGATGAAAAACACCGCCAGGAAACGCTTGAGACAGTCCTTAAAGCGATGAAGAAGAGTAAGTTCTTAAAGACCGCGGCCTTTTTGAACGTCAAAGACCTTAGTGAAGTGGACAGGCTGTTCCTGGTAGAGAGACATCTTATGAGCAGGGACCACATGAAGGAGTTCGAGCAGAAAGCTATAGTGCTGGAAGAGAAGGAGATCGTCAGCGCAATGATCAACGAAGAAGACCATCTGAGGCTGCAGGTACTTAAGTCCGGGTTTAACGTGATGGAAGCGTGGAGAATTGCCGATGAGATAGATAACGAATTGGCTATGCAGATGACGTTCGATTATTCCAACAAGTTCGGTTTCCTGACTTCATGTCCAACAAATACCGGTACGGGGCTCCGGGTGTCAGTGATGCTTCACCTGTCGGCTCTCGCTTTAACGGGACAGATATTCGGGGTGTTCGAAGCCATATCAAAGGTAGGCATGACAATGCGCGGGTTTTACGGCGAAGGAACCGAAGCGCTCGGAGATTTTTTTCAGATATCCAATCAGGTGTCACTCGGGCATTCGGAGATGGATATAATCGGTAACCTTCAGCGTGTGGTGAGGAAAATCATAGCCACCGAGGAACTGGCGAGAGAGAAAATACTGAAGAGTAAAAAAGAGGAAATATCCGACAGAGTGTCGCGGTCATTAGTCACGCTGAAGAGCACGAGGATAATCACCTCGAGTGAGACAATAAAACTCTTATCCGCTATACGTTTCGGATCGGATATGGGGCTTGTTTATGAACTGGAGACTTCGACTATAAATGAGATGCTTCTTCTTACACAGCCCGCGCATTTGCAGAAGATAAACGGTAAAAAGATCGCCGCGCACGAACGTGACATGAAACGTGCGGATCTGATAAGAGAGAGGCTGGGAGTAGAAGATAAGTAAGGCAAAAGGCTAGAGGCAAAAGGCTAAAAGGTTAAGACAAAATAAAAGGAGAAGGAAATGCCCGCATTTAACAGATTTACCGAACGCGCGAGAAAAGTCATACTTCTGGCAAAAGAAGAGTCGAAAAGGTTCAGGCACGACTATATCGGAACTGAGCATATATTACTCGGTCTGGTAAAGGAGGGCGAGGGAGTGGCTGCGGCCGTTCTCAGCAGTCTCGGATTGGATTCCGAGAGCATAAGGGAAGAGGTGGAGAAGCTGGTTCAGGTGGGCCCCGCTAAAGTCCTGACCAGTGATATACCTTTTACTCCTAAGGCCAAGAAAGTGATAGAGCTTGCCATGGAAGAGGCACGCAGTCTCGGGCATAACTACATAGGTACCGAACATCTGCTCTTGGGGCTTATTCGTGAGGGTGACGGTGTAGCAAGCCAGGTGCTGCTCAACCTGGGGTTGGATCTTAAAGGCGTAAGGGATGAAGTGCTGAATCTTCTTGGGTCATCGGTTCCGGGATATTCCATGGGAGTGGACGCCAAGCAGAAAAAGAAGACCAAGACCCCGGCGCTTGATTCTTTCGGCAGAGATCTTACGGATATGGCACGCCAGGACGAACTTGATCCGGTAATAGGGAGGAACAAGGAAATACAGCGTGTCATACAGATCCTTGCCCGGCGAAAAAAGAACAATCCTGTTCTCATCGGAGAAGCCGGAGTAGGGAAGACCGCGATAGTGGAAGGGCTCGCCCAAAAGATCATCAACGGAGATATTCCGGAAATCCTGAAAGGCAAGAGACTTTTGATACTTGATCTGGCGATGATGATAGCCGGTACCAAATATAGAGGCCAGTTCGAAGAGAGAATAAAGGCCGTCATGAAGGAGATAAAAGATACTCCGGAAGTTATAGTGTTCATCGACGAGATACACACGCTTGTGGGCGCCGGTGGAGCTGAAGGCGCGATAGACGCTTCCAATATACTGAAACCGTCCCTTCAGAGAGGGGATATCCAATGTATAGGCGCTACGACGCTTGATGAGTACAGGAAGAACATCGAAAAGGATCCGGCGCTTGAAAGACGTTTTCAGCCGGTTATGGTGGATCCTCCCAGCGTAAAGGAGACGTTCGAGATACTTAAGGGCCTGAGGGATAAGTACGAAGCCCATCACAAGGTGAAGTTCTCGGACAAGGCGCTGGAAGCTGCCGCGAAACTTTCGGATCAGTATATCAGCGGAAGGTTTTTGCCGGATAAGGCGATAGACCTCATCGATGAGGCCGGGTCGAAAGCGCGGCTTTCGACGATGATGATCCCGAAAGAACTCAAGGAATACGAGGATGAAATTTCGAAGTTCAAGCTTGAAAAAGAAGAAGCTGTTAAAAGCCAGGATTTTGAAAAAGCGGCCCGGTTCAGGGATTCTGAAAAAAAGACAAAGGACGAACTGGAGAAGGAACTGAAAGAGTGGAAAGATGACCAGCGTAACCTGGAGGTAATAGTGGGCGATGAGGAAATAGCATCCATCGTTTCTGACTGGACGGGTATACCGCTCATAAGGCTCGAAGAGGAAGAGTCGGAAAAGTATCTCAAGCTGCATGAGCACCTTCAGGAATGCGTGGTAGGGCAGGACGAGGCTATAAATGCCATATCTCACGCCGTGAGGCGGTCGCGCGCCGGGATCAAGGATCCCAACCGTCCGATAGGGACGTTCATATTCATGGGTCCTACCGGTGTGGGGAAAACACTGCTGGGACGGAAACTGGCGAAGGTCATGTTTGGCGATGATGATGCTGTGATCCAGATCGATATGTCCGAGTATATGGAAAAGTTCAATGTATCCAGACTTGTCGGAGCGCCTCCCGGATATGTAGGGTACGAAGAAGGAGGCCAGCTTACGGAAAAGATCCGCCGACGTCCATATGCGGTAGTGCTTCTGGACGAAATAGAGAAGGCTCATCCGGATGTGTTCAACATGCTTCTGCAGCTTCTTGATGAAGGGCGCCTGACCGACTCTTATGGAAGGAAGGTAAGTTTTAAGAACACCATTCTTATAATGACGTCGAACATAGGCGCTAATCTTATAAAAAAGACCGGGGCGATAGGATTCAAGACGCAGGAAGATGAAGAGACGTACAAAGGCATGAAAGAACGTCTTCTTGAAGAGGTTAAGAAGACCTTTAAACCGGAGTTCCTTAACAGGATAGACGACGTTATAGTTTTCAGACCCCTGAGTCGGGAAGATCTGAAGCACATAGTCGAGATAGAGGTAAAAGATGTTCAGGACAGGCTTAACGAAAAAGATATAGGGATAGTGATCGACGATAAGGCAAAAAGCTTTCTTATCGATAAAGGGTTCGACCAGACTTTCGGGGCCCGTCCGCTTAAAAGGACTATTCAGAGGTATCTGGAGAATCCTCTCGCGGAAGAGATCTTGTCGGGGTCCTTTAAGGAGGGCGTCAAAATAAAGGTGACCTGTCCTAAAGGCAAAGAGGAACTTAAGTTTACCATCTCGGCCAGTGAGCCTGTGGCTGAGAAAAAATAATATTCTCAGGATACACCGGTCTGTTGCAAAGGCGTAAGGTGTGTGAATGAAAAATATAATATACAGGAGCAGGAGGCGACACTTTCTGGTACTGTTGATCGTCCTGGCGCTGGCATATTTTGTCATGTCCCAGCAGTCGCAATGGATAAAGCGGCTTGCGGAAGACAAGGTCGCGGGTTTTTTGGGTCACCAGATAAGGGTACGCATAGGGGCTATATCCGGAGGTATATTCGGAGATATGGTCCTGCAGGATGTAGCTTTTATCTCGGGTAAGGGAGATGAAGAACAGATCTTTGGTATGGAACGAATGGAAATATCCTACCGTGTATGGAGGGGGATAGCGGATAAGTTTGACCTGAGGAAAGGCAAGTCTGATCAGCTTGAGGCAATGGCTGTTTATTTCAGCAGGAAGAACCCTTTTTTACAGGGATTCATAAAGCTTACCAGGACCCCTGACGGAATGGATATCCTGGGTCATATTTCACCGGTACTGTTCGGTGAGGAGAGAAAACGGGGAGTGAAGGGTACTTTTCTCCGGCGTGATGACGGGAGATACGATTGCGACCTTCTCTGGGATGGAAGGGTGAATATATCAGGTAATCTTGATCCGGGAAAACGGTCTATTGATCTAAGCTTTATACCTATTGCTGATAAAAAAGGCCTGGTCAAGATAGAGGGGATCATAGAGGGATCAGGCGGTATAGAGGTGTATTCCCGGTTCGACAAGGTAAACCTGTTTGGAACGGAAGTAATAGGTGACATGTGGATCAACTACCGGGATGTCGGTAAGACGGTTTTTTCCGGAAGGCTTGAAAATCTTGTTATTAACAAGAGGCCTTTCTGGGGTTTTCAGGTGTCGGGCAGTTTCGATCGTTCGAAAAAAGAGCTTGTTCTTGATGACGCCAGCTGGGGCGAGGCCATGCATCTTTCGGGGGATATAAGCACTGAATCACCGTATGACGTGGGACTGAAGCTTTTGATAACAAGCATGGAACTTGAGGAACTGGCCGCGATGTTCGGTGGATCAAAAAAACCGGTTTCCGGCCGGGTCGAAGGAGAGATAAAAGTGAGAGGGCCGGCACAGACGGCTGATGTGAATGGCCGGCTTTATATCGGCGAGGGTGTTCTGGGCGAGATGGATTTTAAGTCTTTGTTCGCTACGCTTGAGGGTAAATTGCCGGTAGTACGTGTTGTGGATTCGCGTGTTGTTAAAGACGGGGGGGTAACATAATAATAAGCGGTGAGATGGATTTCAGCAAGATGTCGGAAAATAAGGCCTTCGAGGGCGTGGTGTTCGACACCGACAACAAAGTAGCCGTATGGGAGTACTGGCAGATATCCAAAGAGGAGAAGAGCGGAGTGGTGGAGGCCAGGAAGGATAATCTTACGATAAGCACGTCAATGGAGGACGATTATGTGCGCCCCGAACTCGGCAGCGAAGATTATCTAAAGAAAGACCTGGGAGTTAAATATAAGGTGGACGATTCTAACAGTATTAAATTCGAATCAAAAGACGAAGACAGTTTCTTCGGCATGGAACACAGCATAGAGTTTTAACTTATGAGGAAATGCGCATGAAAGCCGTAAAAAAAGTGTTTATAAAATTTGCGATCACGATCAGGGGGAACATAAAAAGCTTTTTCAGGTACACCGGCGGTCTGGCGATACTCCTGGGAAAGACGGTCTTTTGGGTGTTTGCTCCGCGTCCGCGTAAATGGCAGATACTGGAGCAGATGGAAAGAATAGGTGTATCCAGTTTTCCGATAGTTTTTCTTATAAGCCTTTTTACCGGTATGGTGCTGGCGCTTCAGAGCGCTTATCAGATGAAGAAAATGTCGGCGGAGATGTACATAGCGTCACTGGTATCTCTTTCGATTACGAGGGAACTGGGTCCGGTACTGACCGCTCTTATAGTAGCGGGTCGGTGCGGTGCGGCGATAACAGCGGAACTCGGGACTATGAGGGTGACCGAACAGATAGAGGCTTTGGAGACGCTGTCGGCGAATCCGGTGAGGTACCTGGTAGTGCCGAGGTTTATAGCGATACTTGTGATGGTGCCGCTTCTCACTATATATGCTGATTTTTTTGGTATTGTAGGAGGATATATTATCGGGGTGGGTAAACTGGGCATACCACACGCTATGTATGTGAAGATGACGTATGAACCACTGGCGGTAAAGGATGTGATAACGGGGCTTATAAAAAGTATATCTTTTGCTGTTATCATATGCACCATAGCCTGTTATGAAGGTTTGAATTCGCAGGGCGGCGCAGAAGGAGTGGGCAGGGCAACTACCGCGAGTGTTGTGCGCAGTTTTATTCTGATAATCGTCGCAGACTGCTTTTTTACGGCATTATTCTACTTCGTATTGAAATAGGATGGGACCGGTAAGCTGGTTTATACTAAATACTGCATACTGAATACTAAATACGAACGAGGCGGGCAAGGAACAAAAATATGATCGAACTCAAGAATATATATAAGTCCTTTGAAG
>CAZUYM010000034.1:0-11458 GCA_964624805.1 uncultured Planctomycetia bacterium | reverse complement strand
CTTCCCCTACCTCATACGCTTTTGTCGCGTTATCAAGAGACCTGCCTATCGTCTCGAACTTTTTATAGAAAAGACCAAAATCTTTTTCTACTTTTGAAAGAGATTCCTGCAGTTTCTTGGCTTCCCTCACTATCTCTATATTGCGTATTCCCAGCATTACCACCTGCAAAAAAGCATAAAAGGTGTTAGGGCTGACCGGTATGACTTTACGGTCGGTCGCGTACTCGTATATCTTGCATGGATCTCCGAGATAATTCTTTTCGGCTATGGTCTCGTAATAAATGGACTCCGACGGGATAAAAAGAAGCGCGAACTCGGTCGTCCCCTTTTCGGGCTTTACATACTTTTCCTTTATGGAGTTTATCTGGATCTTGAGGGCTTTCTCATAATTAGCCCAATGTATCTTTTTTTCCGCCGTATCATGCGCCGCTATGTATTTCTGGTAGTCATCCTTAGGGAACTTCGAATCAATGGGCACTATCACATTCCTGTACTTCACGACAGCGTCCACCTTTTCCACTCCGTCTATGGCGTATTGCCTCTCCCACATCGCCTTGTTGGGAAGGATCCTGTCCAGCATCTCCTCAAGAATGGTCTCCCCGTAATCTCCCCTGAGCTTAGGCGCCTGGAGAAGATATTCAAGCGACTGCCCCAGTTTTTCCGCTTTTTCCTGCTGCGCTACAAGATTGGTCACCGTCTTGTTCATGCTGCTTATATGTTCGAGGGTCCTCTCGGCGTTAGACGCAAGAAGGTCCTTCGACCCGGCAACTTCTTTCCGGGCATTATCCATTGTTTCCCGTATATCTTTGGAAAAACTGATGAATTTTTCATTTAAAACGGATTCTATTTTTTCCTTCCCATTGTCTTTCCCCCTCACACTCCAGACAAGAAAAGCTACCAGGCCCGCAATGACCAGCAGTAAAATAAGAATAATGGCTTCCATAATATTCGTTCCCTTTACTTGTTAGTAGAACTACCCGTGCAACGGTTTCCCAAAAACGGCCCTGCATGCTTCAGCGGCGGATTCCGAAAAAGTGGGATGGGCGTGTACCGTATCCGCTATATCATCGACAGTAAGCCCCTTCCTTTTCGCGACGACGAATTCATGTATAAGATCCGTCGCGTTATGCCCTATGATGTGCGCTCCAAGGATCTTATGGCTGTCTGGATCTGCCAGAACCTTGATAAACCCCTCTGTCTCCGACGTTACAACGGCTTTGCCATTGGCTTTAAAGAACTCTTTTCCGGTGGAATACTTAAGCCCCTTATCTTTTATCTCTTCTTCGGTCATACCTACACTCGCCACCTGTACGCGCGTATAAACGGCATTTGGTATGGCCCCAAAGTCGAGGGGGTCAACGCTTTTGCCGGCGACCGCACCCGCGGCCACCTCACCTTCCGCCGAAGCCACATGCGCCAGCATGGGAGAAGCGACAACATCACCCGCCGCGTATATGTTCTTCACATTGGTCCTCATATTTTCATCCACAGGAATAAACCCTTTTTCATCAGAGGTCACTCCGGCGGCCTTAAGGCCCAGCTCCCGGGTCAAAGGAACGCGCCCCACAGAAACGAGTACAATATCGTATTTCTCTTTTATATCATTGTCTCCGCTTTTTATGGCGGCAACAACGCTTTTGCCTTCGGGCTTAGCCCCGGTAACCCGACTCGAAGTGAGTATTTTGATCCCCTGCTGCTTAAAGATCGTCGCCAGGCGTCTGGAAACATCCCGGTCTTCAAGAGGAAGTATTGCGTCTTCAAACTCTGCGATCGTAACCTCTGATCCCATGATATTAAAAAAAGAGGCGAACTCCGTACCGATGGCACCTCCTCCTATTATCAGTATCTTCGGCGGGACATCCTCAAGACGTATGGCCTCTGAACTGGAAATGATCATCTTCCCGTCAAACGTCACTTTATCCAAAGCCTTTGGCTCGGATCCGGTCGCGATCAGATAGTTCTCCGCCGTCAAAACACAGGTCTTGCCATCCGCATCTGTTACCTGTACGTCCTTCTCACTTGTAAATTCGGCTTTGCCGTTGATGAGGTCTATTTTGTTCTTCTTAAATATAAAGGAGAGTCCCTGCGAAAGCTGGTCGGAAGCAGTCCTGCTCCTTTTGACGAACGCCGACATCTTTGCGCCGCTTTCCTTCACTTCCAGCCCGCAAAGATCCGCATGTTTTCCCGCCTGATATAATATCTCAGCGCTGTTATACAGGGATTTCGCGGGTATGCATCCTTCGTTAAGACATACTCCGCCGAACATGTCCTGATCTTTCTCTATGACGGCTACTTTCAGCCCGCTTTGAGCGGCCTTTATCGCGGAAACGTGTCCCGCGGGACCGCTGCCTATGACAATATAATCGTATTTTTTCGTCATCTCCAGTTCCTTATTTTTGCTCTACACCCTTGAGCTCTATTTCTTTGTCTCCAGAGAGGTCCGCCTTCATAAAATCTTCATTATCCGGCAATACCATATAAAAATCGGAAGTTGTGTCCAGTTCCGCTGTCGCGCTGTCTATGCTGCATTCCAGGAGATGTCCCCCCGCGGATCTGTCTTCCGTAATAAAGTGCAGATGATATCCCGGGACGTTGACCCCCTTCACGTAAGGCGGGCATCGGAACCCCAGCAGCGTGCCCTTCACGTTCTCGAACTCGAATATTGTTTGCCCCTTAGAGACTTCCATAAGAAGAGGATACGGCTTCTCCTGAGCGGGAACACTTCGTGTCTTTACATATCCGAATGTGCCCTCTATCTTGACGGCATAGAACATGTTCTTCGAAGGGATCAATGTATCCAGCCATTCTTTCAGCTGCTCGATACTGGCCAGGTCGCTGACCTCCGCTACGGCGTCAGGTGAAAAAAAAGTGACCGACGCGAAAGGGGTTGTTTCTTCGTCGCTCACATCATACACTTTTCCGTCCACTCTTACCTTGTAGAACTTCCCGTCCAGACATATCATTTCGCCATCCAGCCTGTCAAAAGTGCCTATGCCAAGATCTCCATGGGTTTTCAGCTCTTTAAAAGTCACGTCCCCGTCATAAAGGCCTTCCAGAAGAGCGTCTATGGTAGATACCTGGTATAAGGTGTCCCGGGTGCCGGATTCCCTGGATTCAGCGGAGAGCGGCATACCAAGGAGCATGAGTATAATTATAAATCTGATCAATTTCACTTTTTTCCCTTCCTGCGCATAGCTTTAACTCTTCTCTCGCCCGCGGCCTTTTTACAGGCCATGACAAAAAGCACGTCTGACAGGCAGTTAAGATAGGATGTAACCCTGCTGTTCTTTATCTCCCCTTCATAAAAAAGCACAACAACCGACCTTTCCGCCCTGCGCGCGACGGCTCTGGAAACATCCAGAAAGGCCGAAAGCTCTCCCTCTCCGAAAAGATGAAAAGACCTCTTCATAATAACCGTCCGCTCAAGGTCTAGCAGGGTCTTTTCTATCCAATCCGTATCGTCTTTTCCGAGCGACTGTCCCAGTTTATTCCTTTTATCGGCCCCTACGGATATCTCTGACGCTATAGTGGAAACTGCATGCTGTACCTTTTCAAGCACGCTTTTTTCTTTATGTGATTTAAGTTTGCTTTTTACAAGCCCCAGATATGAAACAAGTTCGTCGAGATCCCCTATGGCTTGGATCACAGCGGAGCTCTTGCTGACTTTTTTGCGGAACGAAATTTCGGTAAACCCTTTATCTCCATTACCCGATCGGGATGACATCTACTTACCCCCTAAAAATTAATAATATTATAGAGTTATTTTACAGTAAAAGGAGTGATTTGGAAATACTTTTAACCTGACCTGACTTTATGCGCGCATCCATGCAGCACATCACCGGTCCTTGTGAGGATGTCTTCAAGCTCTCCCGTCGTTACCGAAAGCGGGAGAAAAAGGTATATTATGTCACCAAGGGGCCGCAACAGAAGACCATGCTCAAGGGCCTGCCTGTATATTGAAAGGCCGACCCTGTCTTTGGGATCCAGGGGTTCGCCCGTCTTCTTGTCTTTGACAAGCTCTATCGCGGCGACGGTGCCGATCGTCCTGGTATCTCCCACCATCGGGTGATCGGTTATGCTCTCCAGGAACCCCGTAAGCGCTGTGCTTATATCCTTCACATGCTCAAGCGTGTTCTCCTCTTCGAAGAGATCTATGCTGGCACAGGCTGCCGCACAGGATACGGGATTGGCCGTATATGTATGCCCGTGAAAAAAAGTCTTATTTTTCTCGTGGTCGTCGTAAAAAGCTTCATAGACTTCGTTGGTAGTCATGGTAACACCCATCGGCAGATATCCTGAAGTTATGCCTTTCGATATGCACATGAAATCCGGACTGACACCGGCATGTTCAGCGGCGAACATCTTTCCTGTTCTCCCAAAACCCGCGGCTACTTCGTCAAGGATAAGATGTACATCATATTCCTTCGCCAGACGAGCGGCGCCTTTCAGGTATTCCGCTGGATAGATGATCATCCCGCCCGCGCCGAGCAGAATGGGTTCCAAAATAAGGGCCGCGACCTCCGGGGCATGGGCTTTTAATATCCCTTCAAGAGAAGCAAGACATTCGATGGCACAATTACCCTTTTCTTTAGCGCAGGGACACCTGTAACAATACGGTGTAGCGGCTTTGAAGGCATCAAAAAAAAGAGGGGAGAATTTTTTATTGTACAGGTCCACCCCGCTGACGCTCATTGCTCCGATGGTATCCCCGTGATAAGCCCTGTCCAGCGATATGAATTTTGTCTTCCCTTCCAGCCCGGAGTTCAGCCAGTACTGAAAAGACATCTTCATGGCAACCTCAACGGCAGTGGAGCCGTTATCGGAATAGAAAACTCTAGTCAACCCTTCAGGTGTGATCTTTACAAGCCTTTCAGCCAGACCGACAGCCGGTTCATGCGTAAAACCCGCGAAAAGAACATGTTCAAGAGATCTCACCTGGTCACTTATAGCTTTTACTATCGCGGGATGTCCGTGACCGTGAACATTGCACCACCAGCTGGATATGGTGTCATAGTAAGAGTTCCCGTCATAGTCAAAAAGCTTCACCCCCTCCGCTTTTTTTATCGGTATAGGGGGCATATCTTCGCAATCCTTCATCTGAGTGTAAGGATGCCAGTTGTATAGTAGGTCTCGTTCGATCAAATTATTCCGCATAGTCAGTATTCAGTATATAGTTCGTTTGCTCGCTACTGGTACCGGGTATCGAGTACCGGGTATCGGGTTTTTCCGGTACCCAGGACCCGGGACTCGGTACTACTCCCTGTTCAACCGATCAAGCACCTTATTCCCTATCGGAGCGAATAAGCGGCGCAGCATATCATCGTCTTCAGAATATGGAAGTTCCCCAAGAACGTCTTCACCGCCAAGTTCGTCAACGATCAAAATATTGTCTTCAAGGACTTCAGGATCACCGTCCTCAGAAGCCCTGTTGAATATTATGCCCAGTATCGGCAGTTTCCTGTTCTTGATCGTCTCTATTGTCAGCAAAGTATGATTTATCGTTCCCAGCCTGTTTTCCGCGACGATCAGAACGGGCAGCCGGAGTTCCTGCGCTATATCCACGATAAGAGTCTCTTTGTTCAGAGGGACTTTCGCGCCGCCGACACCTTCGACAATAACCATATCGAACTCCGCTTCCAGCCTCCTGAAGGAATTCTCTATTTTTTCAGGGTCGATATTTATCTTTTCTTTTTTCGCGGCAAGATGCGGGGACGCCGGGAACGACAGGTTGTACGGGACCATATCCCGCTTGAATCCTGAAAAATCACTCTCGTCCTTCTTCATCAACTCCAGGTGCCTTTTTATGTCAGATGAATCTCCTGCGCAACCCGTCTGAACCCACTTCTGGGTTACGACATTCATTCCGGTCTCTGACAGATACCCGGCCAGAAGGCCTGTAACGAGTGTCTTTCCGACGCCTGTGTCGGTGCCGGTAATGAAAATAGAATTATGCATATTATCCTCGCATATCAGTATTTAGTATTTGGTATTCAGTATATAGTTCGTTTGATAGCTATTGGTACCGGGTATCGAGTACCGAGTATCGGGTTTTCCCGGTACCCAGGACCCAGAACTCGGTACTATTCCCTATTCTCAATTCCCGATTCCCTGAATCTGTTCACAGTTTAAGTTTACCGTTTACTGTTTACTTCTCCCTCATCTTCGCCTTGCAAAATATAACGTGATGTGTCGCTACAATACCGCCGAACTTCTCTATGTATGTCCTCTCCATTTCCCTGAGAGTATATTTCCCCAAAAACCCTCCGCTGATGCCCTCTCCGCGAGCTCCTGTCTTTTTTATATTCTGAAGAAAATCCCATATAGAGAGAAAATCGACCGTAAATTTTTCTTCAAATATCTCTACATCATCAAAATGTCGTTTGAGGATCTCTTCCACCTCTTGTCCATTCGAGAAGCGACTGGCACTCAGCCACCGCCCCTTACCCAGATGCGTTTCAAGAACATCCCTGAACTCACAGAAGGTCTCCGGTCCATACATCGAAAAACACAAGACACCTCCGTCGGTCAGGACCTCTTTGAAGCCCGTAAATGTCCTGTCGAGGTCCCCAAACCATTGAAAGCTGGAATTGGAAGTGATAAGCTCAAAACGTTGCCCGACACGCAATTCCTCCCCGTCTGAAACCTCAAAATTTACCCCGTAACCACCCATTTTTTTTCTTGCTACCTCTATCATGTCTTTCGCGATATCAATTGCTGTTATGTCAGAATCCGGAAATTTTTCCCGCAAGACCCCCGTGTAAAACCCTGTCCCGCAGCCCACTTCCAGCATTTTTGAAAAATATTCGAGGTCGATAATGTCCACAAGACGCTCGGCACACTTTTTCTGAACGGACGCGTTATCGTCATAACTCGTCGCGTTCTTTGAGAAATTGCTTTTTACGATATTTTTATCGATATTGGGTGTCATAGTAGTATTTAGTATTCGGTATTCGGTATTCGGTATTCAGTATTTAGTATGCCGTATTCAGTACAATTAACAATGAACAACGAACAATGAACACGCTTCAATGAGCATCTAGCTCGGTACTCGTACCCAGGACCCAGGACCCAGGACCCAGGACTCGGTACTATTCTCTATTCCCTATTCCCGATTCCCTGATCTCCACCAAATCATCCACAAATCTATCCAGCACTTCCCTCGAATGATCGAACGACAGGGATATCCGCAAACGCGCCTCGCCTTTTGGTACGGTGGGCGGCCTTACCGGCGTTACCCAGTAACCTTTTCTTTTGAGTAACCGGCTCATTTCAACTGTTCGCGCGTTATCTCCGGTGATAACCGGAACTATCTGAGAGGAACCTCTTGTATCAAACCCTTTTTCAGTCAGACACTCCCGGAAACGCCTAGCGCTTTCGGTAAGAGCTTTCCTTCTCAGGGGCTCATCTTTTACTATCTCCAGAGCCGCTATGCTGGCCGCGATAACGGTCGGCGGCAGTGATGTCGAATAAATAAAACTGCGGCAGGCATTAATCAGATACTCTCTCATTTCCTCCGACACCGCCGCGTAGGCGCCAAAACTGCCCAATGCCTTGCTGAAAGTCCCCATTATTATGTCTATACCTTCAGTAACGCCCTTTTCTTCGGCCATACCGCTGCCTCTGTCGCCGTAAATGCCAGTCGCATGCGCCTCGTCCACCATTATAAGGCAGTCATTAGCCTTTCCTATGCGAACGATCTCCTCCAGGGGAGCTGTATCACCGTCCATACTGAAGACTGTTTCCGTCACGATGAGAGCTCCCTTATGTCCCGGCCTTTCTTTTTTTACCAGCTCTTCAAGATGTTCCGCGTCATTGTGCCGGAACCTGAAAACCTCCGCGCCTGACATGCGGGCGCCGTCAACTATACTGGCATGGTTCAGGCGATCAGAAAAGATACAATCGCCCCTCCCTGCCAGGGCGCTTATGATGCCTACATTAGCCTGATAACCGGTATTAAAAACAAGAGCGGCGGGTTTTCCTTTGAATAACGCTATTCTCTCCTCAAGCTCATGATGCAGCGATGTACTCCCGGTCATCAGCCTGGACGAGGATGTCCCCACGCAGCTTTCGAGCGCGTCCCTTGCGGCCGCTTTCAGCTTAGGGTGAGAAGCAAGAGAGAGATAGTCGTTAGATGAAAAGTTAATATATTCATTTCCTTCGACGACCATATTGCCATTACCTGAAGATGTTACCGCCGAAAGCGACCTTAGGAGGTCTTCCTTTTTCCTGTCTTCGATAAACTTTTTTATTCTTCGTTCCATAACTTTTTTATCTCAGAAATAAGTTTCTGGTCGTCTTCCACGGACCGTCCCGCGATAGTAAGATATCCTCCTACCATCATACCGTTGGCGCCGGCCATATACATCATGCCCTGAAAATCTTTCAGGACAGATTCCCTGCCGGCTACGACCTTGATGACAGTTGTTTTCAGTATTATCCTGAAAAGCGCTACCGCTCTTACGGCGTCAAGTGGCGATATGCTGACGGCTTCTTCCATGGGCGTACCCTTTATGGGGACCAGAAAATTAAGCGGTACCGAATCTACTCCGAGGTCTTTCAATAGAAGCGCCATGTCCATCCTGTCCTGCCACGTCTCTCCCATACCCAGGATGCCTCCTGAACATACTTCCAGGCCCGCTTCCTTTGCTCTTCGTACGGTGTTGACTCTCTCTGAATAATCGTGAGTGGTGACCACTTGAGGATAAAATCGTTCTGAGGTCTCGATATTATGGTGATACCGTGAAAGACCGGCCTCTTTAAGAATTCGAAACTCCTTTTCGCCCAAAGCCCCCAGAGAAGCGCACGGGATAATATCCGCTTCTTCGGTCATCCGGCTTATGGCTTCGGCTACTACGGAGATCTCGTTCTCCGTAAGCCGGTTGCCGCTTGTCACTATCCCGAATCTGCATGCTCCGTTTGCTTTCGCTTTTTTCGCCTCGCTAAGTATATCGTCGCAGCTCTTGAGTGAATATTGCTCGACATCGGTACAATAATGGGATGATTGGGCGCAAAACTTGCAATCTTCGCCGCAAACGCCTGATTTAGCGTTTACAACTCCGCATATTTCAAGAGAAGAACCGACGTTCTCCCTGCGGCACTTACCTGCAAGAGTCAAAAGCTCTTCCAGAGGCATCTTAACAATATCGTTCAGCTGTAATTGTTCCATATTGTAAACAAGTTTATCACTTTTGGTTTACAATTGCAACGTCCGTGTTAATTTGAGTTCAAGAAATCGGAGATCAGCTCCCGGTGGGACCTGAAAGGAATGTCCGGAATATCCTCCGGAGAAAAGAAGGCCGCATCGGCCGCGTCGTCACCGGCCTTTAGCTCGCCGCCGGAAAGTATCATCTCAATGCCTACCATGATCAGCGGGCCGTACATGGGACTCTCGTGCCGTCTGACACCGACAAGACGGCCCTCTTTAGCCTCAAGACCGGTTTCTTCTTCGAGTTCACGGAGCCCGGCTTCTCCGGGTGTCTCATCTATTTCGATGAACCCTCCGGGAAGCGCCCAACAACCCTTACTGGGTTCTATTCCTCTTTTGATGAGGAGCACTTTGCCGTCCGGATCGACTGCAAGACAAGAGATCACCGGCAAAGGATTAAGGTAATTTATCCATCCGCACTTTTTACACGTAAACCTGTCTCGCCCCTCGAGGAGTATCTCCTCAAGAGCCTTTGCGCAAATTGGGCAATATTTGTATGGTTCCATGGGTATAGTATTCCGTTGGTCGTTAATCGGTTACGTCTTTGGAATCGTTTAAGGGCTTACGGTTGGGGCTGAACCGCCACCCTGCAACGACAGACGATTCTATAGACGCAACCCTTCAACATGATCCGGTTTTGTCCCTGATATCCTGATCCCCAGATATCCTTCTCGGTTATTAATCCTGTTTAAAGATCGCGCCTGTCGACGCGGAGGTCACCTGCTTGGCATACCTGTACAGGTATCCCTCTTTTATCTTATAGTCGGGCTGTTTCCATTTTTTGAAACGTTTGGCTATCTCTTTTTTGCTTACAAGAAGTTCCAGTTTCTTTTTAGGTATGTCGATACTTATCAGGTCGCCTTCCTTAACTATAGCGATCATGCCGCCTTCCTGTGCTTCCGGGGATATGTGGCCTATCGCCGCCCCGCGCGTCCCGCCGGAAAACCGTCCGTCCGTAATAAGCGCAACGTCCTTATCAAGGCCTTCTCCGACGATCGCGGACGTAGGACTAAGCATCTCTCTCATCCCGGGACCGCCTTTAGGGCCCTCATACCGGATGACTACCACATCTCCTTTTTTTATCTTGCCGCTCATTATGGCTTTCATCGCGGCTTCTTCGGACTCGAACACCCGGGCAGGTCCTTTATGCTTAAGCATGGTCTTATCCACGGCGGACTTTTTTACTACCGCGCCGTCCGGCGCCAGATTCCCGAAAAGAATACTCAAACCCCCGTCTTTAGTATAGGGCTTATCAACGGGCTTTATGACTTTCGGGTTACGGTTCTTAGCGCCTCTTATATTTGAACTTACCGGTTTACATGTGACCGTCTTCGCGCCGGTATCCAGCAGACCAATTTTATTAAGCTCAGTCATGACCGCCATGACGCCACCGGCTTTATACAGGTCCTCCATATGCTGAGTGCCTGCCGGAGAGATCCGGCAAAGATTAGGCGTCTTTTTGCTTATTTTGTTAAAAAGGTTCAGCTCAAGTTTTATTCCTGCTTCATTTGCTATGGCCGGAAGATGAAGCACTGTATTAGTCGAACTACCCAGGGCCATTTCCACGGCTATGGCATTGGAAAAAGCTTTTTTAGTGGCTATATCCCTGGGTTTGATCTTTTTCTTAACAAGCTCCATGACCTTTTCCCCGGCAAGCTTAGCCAGCTGTTTTCTTTGCGGCGATATAGCAGGCGTAGTGCCGTTACCGGGAAGAGCCAGTCCGAGCGCCTCGCTCAGGCAGTTCATGGAATTAGCGGTGAACATCCCCGAACACGAACCGGCACCGGGACACGCGTTATCCTCCAGCGCTTTAAGGTCTTTTTTTGACATTTTTCCGGAAGCATACGCTCCTACACCTTCAAAGACCGACACAAGATCGATGACCCTTTTGCCACATCGTCCCGCCATCATCGGCCCGCCGCCGAGATATATCGCGGGAATGTTCACGCGGAGCATAGCCATCATCATTCCGGGCACTATCTTGTCGCAATCGGCTATGCATACCATCCCGTCGAAAGGATAAGCTGTCGCCATAGTCTCGACAGAATCCGCTATAAGTTCTCGTGAAGGAAGAGAATATTTCATGCCCTTGTGCCCCATCGCGATGCCGTCACAGATTCCTATGGTATTAAACTCTACCGGGGTACCACCTGACTTACGTACACCCTCTTTTACTTTTTCGGCAAGCTCCCTCAAATGTATATGCCCCGGAATTACCTCACTAAATGAATTAGCTATCCCGATTATGGGCCT
>CAZUYM010000033.1:0-11676 GCA_964624805.1 uncultured Planctomycetia bacterium | reverse complement strand
CCGAAGCCCTCTGGCTTTCGGCACTTCCTCGGGGGCCTTTGCCCCTCGGTCGCGCGGGGATGACGATTTTTGCCCTGTCACCCGTTAGCTACTCCTCCACCTCAATACCCTCAATATAAAGCCCCTTGCCCCTCTCAGTAGCGATCGCCTGCTCTCCGCATAAAGGACAATTAAATTTGCTTTTTTCGTATTCAAAAGTCTTATCGCACTTTTCGCATTTAAGGTGAGCCTTCTCCAGAGTAACCACAAGTTCCGCGTTCTCCGCGAGGGTGCCTTTGGTGAGGTCTTCAAAATACAACCTTATAGATCCCTCTTCGAGTCCTGAGAGTTCTCCCAGAACAACATTTATTCTGGTTACTCTCGACGCTTTATTGCTTGCGGCAGTCAGGGCCGCCTGCTTTACTACCGCCTCCACTATGTGATACTCATGCATTTCGAAACACTTCCTCTTTTTGTCCCGTAACGGGCCCAGCGTAACGGCTATCCATTATAAGACACTTTTTTGGACAGCTCTCCACACAAGCTGAGCAGACAATACACCTTCCCCTGTCGATACTCCATGTCTTCTTATCCCTGTCTACTGTGATCGCTCCCGGCGGACATTTCTTCTGGCACACCCCGCAAAAAATACAGTTCTCGATCTCTATGGCGATACTGCCTCTTGTATTCTTATAGAACGGCCTTACCGGGCCAAAAGGATGCTTTACCGTATAAGGCCTTCTGAACAGGTTCTTTATTATCGTTTTTGTTATAGAAAAAATAGACATACTCACCTTTCCACGCAACTGATACAGGGGTCTATCGTAAGTACCAGTACCGGCACATCCGCCAGTTCGCATCCGGGGAGTATCTTAACAAGCGCCGGGATATTCGCGAACGTCGGGGTCCTTACCCTTAATCTCTGGAGAAATTTATCTCCGTTGGCCTTCACATAATAAATAACTTCGCCTCTCGGCTGTTCGGTCCTCGCGAAGAATTCTCCTTCGGGAGTCCCCGATACTTTTACCTCTATGGGCCCTTCCGGCATCTTCGCGGCCGCCTGCTGAATGATCTCGATCGACCGGAAGATCTCCCTTATCCTCACCTTGCAGCGGGAATAGCTGTCGCCCGTAGTCTCTGTCACCGGTTCAAAATCCAGGTCTTTGTACGCCGCATAGCCCAGTGACCGCGTATCCTGAGCGATACCGCTTGCCCTCATCATCGGCCCCACCGTGCCGAGAGCGTACGCGTCCTCCTTAGTCAATACTCCGGTTCCTACAAACCTGTGTTTAACAGAGGAATCCTTTAGGAAAACATCCGTTATCTCTTTTATCTCGCTCCGGCACGCCCGGAGCCTCCCCGTTATATCCTTCATCGATGACGCGTCTATGTCCTTTCTTACGCCCCCTATCTTGCACGACCCGAATATGACCCTTCCGCCCGTGGTCTCTTCTATGATATCCAGTACCTTCTCCCTCAGCCTCCAGGAGTTCATAAAAAGGTTCTCAAAACCGAAAGAGTCGGCGGTGAACCCCAGCCACATAAGGTGGCTGTGTATTCTGGATAGCTCCGACCAGACAGTACGCAGATATTCGGCCCTGGGCGGGACTTCAACTTTCATTATTTCTTCCACAGCCATGCAATACGTCAGACCGTGTATAAAACTGCATATGCCGCAAAGCCTTTCCGCGACATAAACAAAATCCTGGAAATCTTTTTTTTTCTACAAGCCTTTCCATTCCCCTGTGCACAAAACCTATCGAGGGTATAGCTTCTACAACCGTTTCGTCCTCGATAACAAGATCAAGGTGGATCGGTTCCGGGAGTACCGGATGCTGCGGGCCGAAAGGAATTATCGTGCGCTTGCTCATTCCTCCACCTTCCCCTCATTCTTACGGAATTTGAACGGCGCTTTCACGGCTGTTTTTAAAAAATTGCCCTTATAGTCCACCGCTATCCCCTTTACCTCTATCCCAAAAAGGTCATGCATCTCGTTCTCATAGATGAAAGCGTTCCAGTATATCCCGCTTACTGACTCGAGAGCGTTATCACTTCCCTCAAGCGTAACCTTAAGATTGACGAACTCCTGTTCCTTATCGAAAGAATAATTTATTTCCGTCGTATTCTCCAGACTGGTACATCCTATCTGAACAAGCCGGTACCCTGAAGATCTGTAATAGAGCACCTTTTCCTTAAGCGACTCTTTTTTTATATCTATCATCTGCTGCCGTTCTAACATCCTGTATTCCTTATTTTATGACCCTTTTTCATCAGAGTTTTTTTGTTTTTCAGCCAGTATATCAAGTGACCGGACTATCCCGTCTATTATGGATTCCGGTCTCGCGGCGCAGCCGGGCACATACACATCAACGGGTATGACCTTGTCCACTCCGCCCATTATGTTATAACATTCAGCGAAAATACCCCCGGAAGAAGCGCACACTCCGACGGCAACTACCACTTTCGGCTCGGGCATCTGATCGTAGATCGTCCTTACCGCGCTCTTGTTCTGTTCGTTGATGCCTCCGGTGATCACCAGTATGTCCGAGTGCTTCGGGTTGCCCATATTGAGTACCCCCAGCCTCTCGACATCATACATCGGGGTCAGGCAGGCGATGGTTTCTATATCGCAGCCGTTACAGCTTGATCCGTCATAATGTATGATCCACGGGGACCTTTTAAGTGACATTACAAACCCCTATTTAGAAAGATAGAACAACACAAAAATGTTCCCAAGACCGAGGACCGCCCCCACTAACCAGGAACTTTTAAGCATAAGCTGCCATTTGACCCTGGCAAAAGCGTTGTCGATAAGTATCTCCAGGCCATATACAGCCATTACCGCGACAAGTCCCCACACGGGATCCGCCGCGAAAAAGAGGTACAAAAACGCCAGCATTATCACGCTTTCGAACCAGTGCGCCACCTCTATCATAGCCAGGGTCTTTCCGGTAAACTCCGTCGTAACACCTTTCACGACTTCCTGATGAGCGTGATGCGACGTCGACAGATCGAACGGCGACTTTCTGAGCTTGATGGTAAGAACGTAGATGAACGCCGCTAAAAGGCCCGGCAGACAAGTCCACATTTGTATCCCCGAAGACATAATACCGCTTACATAAAAAGTCTTAGAGACCATATACATGCCTATGGCACTCAGTATCAGGACAGGCTCATAGGCCATCATCTGCAGAAGTTCCCGCTGTGTGCCGACAAAACTGTAAGGTGAACTCGCTTTGTACGCGCCGAGAACGAAGAAAACCTCGGCAAGAGTGAAAGCGAAGATGACAAGCAGCAGGTTCTCCCCCGCGAAAAAGAGGGCTCCCGCGAAAATAAGCATCCCCAGAAAAAACCATATATAAAGATCCTGAGACCTGCGCACAACAAGGTCTTCTTTTTTCAGAAGCTTGGCCACATCATAAAAAGGCTGCAGGACCGGAGGCCCCACTCTCCCCTGCATCCGGGCGGAGACTTTTCTGCTCAGCCAGGACAATAATCCTCCCGCTAAAGGCGCCAGGATAAGATACGCGATCACTGATATTACTTTTATGCCCAAGATACCCCCAGCATGATGATCACAAGAATAATGGATACTACCAGCGTCAGCATAAACAGTTTCTTCTCTCCAAAATATTTGCTCAAGTAATAATTTTTCATCTCCACTTTTATTCCGGACCCGTACGATCCCCTGAACTCGGTGCTGCCACCGGTGTTGGCCGCGCCGAGATAAGCGTCAACCACCCGGACGTTTTTACCGTACCAGAAAAAACTCAGCGGGAAAAGCGCCACCATAGTGAGCATTATCACCATGATGATCGTATTGTCCCTGCCGATAGTGACTGTCGCGTGATAGACCTGCTCTAGAAAAGGTTCTACAAGCGCGTCGCACACGACCGGAAAAAACAGGCATAGAGCCCCCGTAAGAAAGGAAAGCGTTACAAGCGGCACCCACTCGGTCGATGATATGCCCTGCTCTAAGTTCTTTTCGGGAGAGGTGACCGTGATCAGTTTGCCCATCCATTTTACCCAGAAAAAAAGCATAGCCGCGCCGCCGAACACCACAAATGCCGCCAGGACAGGATTATAGTCGACCATTGCCTTCAGAACGGCCCACTTACTGATAAGCATCCCGAAAGGAGCGAGGAACATGCCCGCCATGCCGATCTGAAGCATGATAGCCGTTCGCGGCATGCGAAGCACGAGCCCGTCCATGTCCTCTATGTCTGTCGAGTGTATCTGATTATCAACGGTGCCGACACAAAGGAACAGCAGGCTTTTCGCGACCGCGTGGAACATTATGAGAAGAGCCGCGGCCCACATAGCCTCATACGTGCCTACCCCCGCGCACATGACTATAAGTCCCAGGTTGGCTACGGTGGAATATGCCAGCACACCTTTGGAGTTGCTCTCGGATATCGCTATCAGTGACCCGACTAGAAAAGTCACCCCTCCTATGATAGCGATCAAAAATCCGGTCGTAGTCCCCGCGAGTACCGTCGCGAACCGCATCATAATATATACCCCGGCCTTGACCATGGTGCTGGAATGAAGCAGCGCCGACGCGGGTGTCGGACCTACCATCGCCCCCACCAGCCAGGACGTGAACGGGAACTGCGCCGCTTTTATCAGCCCGGAAAGGCAAAGAAGAGCCACCGGAAAAAGAACAGCTGTTTTCCCGAGCGCGATCATCTTGTCGAGTTCAATGACCTTCACGGAAGACGAAAGATATACTATAGCGAGAGCGAAAGCGATACCCGCTATCAGGTTAAGCTCCAAAGCGTGAAACGAATTCCGCCGCGCTTCAGGTGTCTGCTTATATCCTATGAGAAGAAAAGAAGCCAGCGTAGTAAGTTCCCAGAAGAAATACATCCACAGGATGTTGTTTGAATATACTATGCCGAACATCGCCGAAAGGAACGCGAATATCACAAAAAAGAAAAAACACCTGTTATCTTTAAGGTCCTTGTGATATTTATAGTGCAGGTCTCTCATATAGCCTATAGAGTACACAGCAACAAGGCTTCCCACTATACCTACCACGAGTGACATTATGACCGAAAGCCTGTCCACAAAAAGGTTATGGTCGGCAACGAGCCCTTTCCTTAAAAATATCTCAAAATACAGCATTATCGCCGTCTGCACCAGTATAAGAGCGCAGGTCAGCGGCCTTTTGTGCTTAAACCCCGTGTAGAATACATACCCGGCCAGCGCAAGCTCTATATAGAACATAGCTTTGTCCACGAACAGTGACGAGGCTGAAAAATATTGTATTTCTTTCTGGAATGTAGTAATTAGAAGCGCTATCGCGCCAAGCCCGATGATGACTGACGCTGTACTGACCAGGGCGCCGCGCCATTTGTCGCCCTTCAGCAGGAGAAGCACAGCCGCCACGGCAAGTGGGAACAATATAAGGAAGATCAATATCTGCATTTTAAGCCATATTACGACATGACAACCGGACTAAACGACGTCCGGGACGGATTCTGTAGTCTCATGATCAGGCCCGTTGGTCATAAGGGACGCTATCGTGATGCCTTTCAGCTCTCGGGCTACATGTTTTTCCATCCGGTCCAGTTTTTCCTTGAGATAACAGGTATTTATGCTGGGACAGACCTTACCTTTAAGGATATGGTCGCTGAGTTGGAACGGGCCCTGGAATATCTCTACAAGGTCGAACACCGTGATCTCCTCCGGATCTTTTATCAGGGAGAATCCTCCGCCTCGCCCTTTCAAAGACTTGAGAATACCTTTTTTGTTAAGTATCTGCAGTACCCTTCGCAGATAAGCTTTCGGCATATCCAGCTTCTCGGTAAGCTCCCTGACCGTGACTATCTTTTTTTTCTTCCCCGCTATACAGCTTAAAGTCCTTATCGCGTAATCGGTATCTCTCGTTATCATCTTCATTTGAATATCACCCCTGTTTCTGCCGACCAGAATAAAAGATCAAGTTCGGCCATTGGTATACCTATTCTTTCTGAAAATCGTTTTAGCCTGTCCTCCAGGCTAAAATACCTCTTTTCCGTCAAAGTCTTAGGCACTTCTTTTATGATCCCGAATCTTATCATGTTCTTCAGGATATGGACGTCAAGTATCGCCAGGTCCCTTCCGAAGCCTATGTTCCTTAAAAAATGGCTGGCTTCTTTAAATCCTATACCTTTCACGTTTCGAACTAACCAATGTCTCGTGGCAGGTATATCCTCCTCGTCTATTCTTTCTTTTATCCTTATACCACGCCCGGCGGTAAAAAGATCGCGCGCTTCCCGGATATAACGTGCCTTATTATTCGGGAACCTTACGGCTTTAAGACCTGCCCTTATCACACTGACATCCCCTTTATAAAGAACACCGCTTTTCTCAAGTCCAGAAACAGCCTTATCGCACTGTATGGCGCTGGACTGGGGTGTGCAGATACAGAAACAAAGCTCGCTGAAGATCCTTTTTTCAGACTGTCCCCAGACATCTTCAAAATCTTTAAGCCGCTTTTTAATAGATCTTTTTTTTCGGCCGTACTCGCCTATCAATGCTTTTTTCATGATACATATTCAATAAGCTTCCGCGCGATGCCTATATGCATGATCTCATCATCACGTATATCGGTCAGCTTTTTTATTATATCCTCGTCCTTTACCTGGTCAATGAGATGTTCATAGAAATGCTTCGCTCTTTCTTCGTGGGTCAATATCTTCCGGAACTCTTTGAGCAGCATCTCAGTATTCATTTTTATCCCCTGTCTCTACCTGGGTTATCATATCCTCAACAGCCTCTTTGTGCCGGGCAGAATCCCTGTACAGGGCCGACAGAAGTTTCTTTATATCTTTTCTCTTTTCCTCGTCAAGCCCTTCGGTCTCATCGACCAGCGCCTGGGAAAAGTGCGTGAACAGTGTCACCATACCCTCTTCCACATAGATCATCTCTGTAAGGGACGCTATAAGTCGTTCTTTTGTCATCATGGGTCCCTATCACCACTCTTCTTTTATCCTGGAAATATAATTGAAAACCTTGAGCGTCGCTTTCGCCCCCTCGCCGGCGGCTATTATTATCTGTTTCTCTGGGACATCAGTCACGTCTCCCGCGGCGAACACACCGGGGATATTGGTCTCATTACAGTTATTGACCTTTATCTCCCCGACATCGTTCTTCTCGAGATCGCTTTTGAACGAGGTATTCGGAACAAGGCCTATTTCGACGAAGACGCCCTGCACGGAGATCTCTTTTTCCTCGCCGTTCTCGAGATATATGACCCTCTCAAGAAATTTGTCCCCCTCCACTGCTTTAACGACAGCATTGTTTATAACCGTGACGTTGCCCGCCTTCAGGACTTTCTCCCGCATTATCGGATCGCCGCCAAGGGCGGGGATATCGTTGATAATGTAGATCTTCGGAGATATCTTTATAAGCTGCAGGACGGCTTCCAATGCGGAGTTCCCTCCCCCCACAACTACGACGTCTTTTCCCGCGAATAGGGGCGCGTCACAAGTGGCGCAGTAAGCAAGCCCCTTGCCCTTGAATTCTTTTTCTCCGGGAACTCCGAGCTCTTTTGCTTTTTTCCCGGAAGCTATTATGACCGTTTTTGACAGATAGGTATTTTTAGTGGTTGTTGTCCGGATGACCTTGTCTTTTTTCTCTATGGCTGTCACGGGTTCGCTCTCCCTCACCTCGACCCCGTATTTTTTGATATGTTCCTCAAATTTCATGGTGAGTTCAACCCCGGTAACGAACTGATACCCCGTATAGTTCTCGATATCCCCGCTCCATACGGTCTGTCCGCCGATATCCTCGGTAACAACGAGAAACTCCATCTGCTTGCGGGCGGCATACACGCTTGCCGTTATTCCCGCGGGGCCGGCTCCGACAATTATGAGGTCATAGATCTTATCCATTGGCTCCCTTTAAAAGACAGCTGTCTTGAGGAGGTCGCATTACGAAAGACCCAGCGACTGTGATATCTTTTCTTTTTCAAACCCTACGATTATCTCGCCGTCGATATCAATGACAGGTACTCCCATCTGACCGGACTTCTCAACCATCTCCTGCGCTCTGACATTGTCTTCGGAAACATCGACATTCTCGAATTCGATGTTATTGCCGCTCAGGTACTCCTTGACTCGCACACAATACGGGCACGTGGGTGTGCCATAGACCGTGACTTTTTTATCCATTTGTCCCCTCCCGGAGTTTAAAGTTGACCTGCAAGCTCTTCCAGCTTTTCGAGATGTTCTTCCTCCTGCCGGATAAGCGCGTCGACTATTGCCTGATCCGCTCCCGGAACTACTTTTTTAATACCTTCGAAAAAAAGAATAGAATCTTTTTCGAATTTTATCCCGGTCTCTATCGCCTCGGCATCACTCTTGACGCTTTTTCCTATATCTTTTCCGACATCCTCCTTCGTGAACACATAAGCGCTCGCCAGGGAGTTCATGTAGGCAAAATACTCATCCGGGTACGCCTCCTCGGGCGTGTACTCGTTTACGGAGTCGAGAAGAGCCAGAAAAACATCTATGTGTTTTTCTTCCGCGTCCGCCAGGTACCGGAAGATCTCTTTTGCTTTTTCACTTTTCGAGTTCTCAAGGACCTCCTTGTAAAAGTCCCTTCCGTTCTTCTCGATCTGTATGCCGATCTCCACTATCTCGCTTCCAGCAAAGATATTTCCCATAACTCCTCCTTAACCCGAACCCGAAACCGGACTGACATTAATAGTTCTCAGCAAGCACTTCATAGTACGCCTGCGGATGCAGACACGCCGGACATACATCCGGAGCCTCGGGGCCGTTATGCACATACCCGCAGTTGCGGCAATGCCATTTCACCGGAGCGTCCTTTTTGAAGACCTTTCCGCCTTTCACGTTGGCCAGGAGCGCGCGATACCTTTTTTCGTGCTTCTCTTCCACTTCCCCTATCTCCTTGAACGTCGTAGCAACGGCATCCAGGCCTTCTTTGGCGGCCGTATTCGCGAAATCTTTATAGATAGAGGTCCACTCCATCTTCTCGCCGTCGGCGGAAGCTTCCAAATTCGCGGCTGTGTCGCCTATCGCCCCGGCCGGATAACCGGCGGTTATCTCCACTTCCCCGCCCTCAAGGAATTTGAAGAACCTCTTGGCATGCTCTTTTTCATTATCGGCCGTCTCCAGGAATATCGCCGCTATCTGTTCGTATCCGGCTTTTTTCGCTACGCCCGCGAAATACGTATACCTGTTCCTTGCCTGTGATTCTCCCGCGAATGCCGCGAGAAGATTTTTTTCCGTCTGTGTCCCTTTTACACTCGCCATTTTAATCCTCCTCTTCCTATATATTTTCCTTTTTCCTTTTTCCTTTTTCCTTTTTACTTATGCTTTCCAAAGCATATGCACTGTGCAGAATTCGCGCACTTCAACGATATCATCTTTTGAGATGCAGCAGAAATGAGCTTCCGGCGCGTCGCCCGGTTTAAGCTCGGCCCTCAAAACATCGTTCTTCGTAAGTACCTCTATGAACTTTATGTAATGAGCGTCTTCCATCGGATGCGCTACGCTTCCGACTTTCACTTTTATGCAAACGTTCTCTTCGCCGCAACAGTCACAGGAGCAGGTCGCCTGGCCCGTCTCTTCTATCACCGGAACATGTTTTTCCAAACCCGCATCCTCTGTTTTGGATTCCATTTTTCCCATCGGTTGGCCGCAGCAAACGAGCGCGGGCGCGCCTTCATTCGCTATCTCAACTACGTTCCCGCATATCTCGCATCTGTAAAGTTCTCTTAAAACTGTCATGATATTGCCTCCTTAACTTTCTCTTTTACGCTCTCAAGCACACTTTCTGCCGGTATATATTCCGCCTTTACCGGCTCCATCATCTCAAAACCGCAACTTTTAAGTATTTCGTCTATCTGTCCGATACTCTGCCCTCCCCAGCCGTACGACCCGAAAGCGAGAGCCTTTCTGTTCTTAGGAGCCAGGCCTTTCATATAGGTCAGAAAAGCGGCTACCGTAGGCAGCATCCCGTTATTAAGGGTAGGCGAACCCACACAGATATATTCAGCGCAGAGAAGCTGCGTCATGATATCCGAGATATGTCTGGTCCCAAGATGCGCCATCTGGACTTCTATATTCTTCTCCTCAAACGCGTTTTCTATCGCCTTAGCTAGCTTTTCCGTAGATCCCCACATCGTGTCATACACGATCACAGCTTTATGTTCTTGTTCATTCCTTGCCCATTTACCGTATAGCTCGACTATCTCCTTTATGTGCTTCCGCCATATAAGACCGTGACTCGGACCTATCATGTCTATCTCAAGTCCCGAGACCGCTTCAAGCGCTTTCTGTACCTGGTTCCCAAACGGCAGGACTATGTTCGCGTAATATTTAGCCGCCTCCTCCCGGATCATGTCCCATCCGAGCTCGTCATCGAACCTTTCGGACGAAGCTATGTGCTGGCCGAACGCGTCATTGGGAAGAAGCAGTTTATCTTCAGGGACGTATGTCGCCATGGAATCCGGCCAATGGACCATCTGGGTAAGAACGAACTTGAGGGTCCTCTTGCCTATCGTGACCTCATCACCGGTATTCACGACCTTGATGTTCCAACTATCAGTGTTGTAATGTTTTTTGAGGCCTTTTTCTCCGTTCGGAGAAGTCAAAACGGTAGCGTCCGGGCAATGCTTCAGTATCAGAGGTAATGCTCCGGAATGATCCATCTCCACATGATTACACACTACATAGTCGATACGGGTAGGATCTATAACGCATTTTATCCTCTGGAGCATTTCCTCGAACAGGTAATGCTTTACCGTATCGACAAGGACTACTTTCTCGTCAACAATGAGGTAAGAATTGTAGGTGGACCCTCTCTGGGTGAGATAGCCGTGGAAATTCCTGAGATCCCAGTCTATACCGCCTACCCAGTGGATATCTTTTTTTATCTCGATCGGTTTCATAGTAGCTTTATGCCGCAGCTGCCGTGGGCGGTGTGAATACCCTCTGGCTCAACTCCTGATCGATCATAAAAAGACCGTTCCCCTCGTTCCCCACAAGGGCGAGTTTCTGCAGGATCTCCGTCGGATTGGCTTCTTCTTCCACCTGCTCGGTAACGAACCACTGCAGCATGATCTCCGTGGCCCTGTCTCTCTCATCGATAGCCTGATCGACCAGACCATGTATCATGGCGGTGACCTTTTTCTCGTGATCCAGCGTCTGCTCAAAAAGGTCTTTCATGGAACTGAATTTCTGGGGCGGCTCCTCGATCGCTTCGAGCATCACCCGCCCGCCCTGGTTTAGAACGTAGGTATATATTTTCTGGGCGTGGATAACTTCTTCCTGAGCCTGTACGGTGAACCAATTTGCTGTTCCCTTAAGCCCCGCATCTGTCGCGTATGAAGCCATTCCTACATAAAGATACGCTGAATAAAGCTCCCGGTTGACCTGATGGTTAAGGCCTTTTATCATCTTGTCGCTTATCATGTTACTCTCCTTGTCTTATACCTGCTCAAACTGGTCTTTTCCAACGCCGCATTCGGGACATACCCAGTCTTCGGCCAGATCCGCGAACGCCACATTACCGTTCTCCGCGGGATCATAAATATACCCGCAAACTAAACATTTGTACTTTTCCATGATTACCCCCCCTTTGTATAGACATCATATGTCTATTATAGAAATAATATTACTCTGGTGTCAATTCATAAGATATCTTTACAGCCCCTTCTAAAAATAACCCCGCCCTTTTGGC